>CAMDAO010000005.1 GCA_945888595.1 Chryseobacterium gleum
GGTTGTTTTAGTTTAAAAATTGAAAATAATCCAGCGAATACATCCTTTATAAAACCGATCAATTTTGCACGAAAAGTATGTTTTTTAATAAGAAAATAGATTAATACAAGGCATAAAACACATATCGTACTGAAAACTACTATTTTCCAAGGAAACCCATCCACTGCGGGATTTGCTCCAGAAAAATTGTAGTTCTGAATTTGCTTCATGATCTCAAAAAAATCATGGTAACCAAAATAAGCGGTTAATAATGTTAAAATCATCAGAATAAAAAAATCAACTGCCCTTTCGGCGATTATACTCCCAAATGAAACAGAAAACGGAATTTCATCAGACCGATATAGCATCGCTGCCCTGGAAGCCTCCCCGGCACGTGGAATCGTAAAATTGACTAAGTATCCAATCATTATGGCATGATACCGGTGCCAAAACTTAGGCGAGTATCCAACCGGTTCGAGTGCATATTTCCAACGCTGAGCGCGCGAGATAAAAGCCACACAACTCAATAACATCGATGCAATAATCCACAGATAATTTGCTTCCCGAATGGCAGTATAAAACTGTACTTCTTCTTTAGCCGACATATTTGAAAATGAATGCCAAATCAAATATCCTCCAACACAAAGAGGTAATACTGTTTTTATAAGCGTTAGAAAGCTTTTTTTAGACATCAGTCTAGAAGATTCGTTTCTTCATTAGGAAAAACAAGAGAAGGTTTAAAAAGCTTTGCTTCTTCGAAATCCATATAACCATAGCCAATAATTATGATCACATCTCCAGTAGCAACCCTTCTAGCAGCAGGACCATTCAAACAAATAGTTCCGCTATTTCGATCACCTTTTATTACATACGTTTCAAATCTTTCACCATTATTAATGTTTACAATTTGAACTCTTTCTCCCTCAATTAGATTGGAAGCAATCATTAATTCTTCATCAATAGTAATACTACCAATATAATTTAAATCAGCTTGTGTAACTTTAACACGGTGTATTTTGGACTTTACAACTTGAATCAACATTTATTCTAAAATTTTCAACGGCAAAAGTAATGAATATTTGGAGAAAAGATGGAAAGATTCAAGAAAGTAAGACATGGTAGGTTCAAGATGGGGCTTCCAATTATTTCTCCGTTTGCCATGAGACACATATTATTTTTGGATACAGCCTATAAAATTATAGCGGGTGAACTAACTCAAACCTATATTTTATAATAAATGCATTAAAGCCTTTTAATACAAGATTCTGTATCTAATTGTGTTGGGAATCTCTTTTAGCTTTTTCTCTAAATCGAGATTATGCATATTATCAATATCCGTAATAACATACCCCATACTTTCATTTGTTTTCAAATATTGTCCGACAATATTGTTATCAAACTCCGATAAAATTGTATTTATTTGC
This sequence comes from Chryseobacterium gleum, assembly GCA_945888595.1. Classification (GTDB taxonomy): domain Bacteria; phylum Bacteroidota; class Bacteroidia; order Flavobacteriales_D; family Crocinitomicaceae; genus CAIUKX01. Next base: position 1,404 of record CAMDAO010000005.1, read on the forward strand.
GCTAATACTCCTTTTACATTTTCGTGAATATGCATAATTCGATGTGCACTTTGGAATTCAGGTAATTGAATTTCAGGCAAATTCACACTACCAAATGTACTGCCTGTATTGATGTATTGAATAATTTTCCTGGAAACAAAATTTCCAATATCAAATTGAGCTTCTTCTGTGCTTCCTCCGACGTGTGGAGTCAAAATTACGTTCGGTATACCACATAATTCAGAAATAAAAGTCTCTTCCATACTAGCTGGTTCTTCCGGAAACACATCAATCGCAGCACCTCGCACTTTTCCAGATTTTAAATGGACAATCAAAGCGTCTAAATCGACAACATTTCCTCGCGAGAGGTTTAAGAAGATGACACCATCTTTCATGTTTTCAAAGGAATTCGCTGTAATTAGATGATCATTACTTAGTCGTTTGTCAACATGCAAGGTAACCACATCTGAGATAGCTAACAATTCATTTAAAGAGGAACATTTTTTTGCATTTCCCAAGGCCAGTTTATCCGTAATATCATAGAAATAAACATCCATCCCCAAAGCTTCGGCAATGACGGAAAATTGGGAGCCAATGCTTCCATAACCAATAATACCTAACTTTTTCCCTCTTATTTCTACACTTTTAGAAGCCGATCTATCCCAAATTCCGTTGTGCATTTTCATACTCTTTTCAAAAGTATTACGGATCAACATAATCATTTCTCCTAACGCTAATTCTACAACGGACCGAGTACTACTATACGGTGCATTAAATACTGCAATTCCTCTTTTTGAACACTCCTCTAAATTCACTTGATTAGTCCCCATGCAAAAAGTTCCAATGGCATGTAATTTATTTGCACAGTCTAAAATTCGGGGAGTAATTTGTGTTTTAGTGCGGATTCCTAGGATTGAAACATCTTTAATTCGCTCACATAATTCATCTTCGCTTAAAGGTTCGGTAATCGTTTCTACACTGTATCCCTCTTTTTCAAAAGAGAGAACTGCATCTAGGTGAATATTTTCCAATAACAGCACACTAATTCTATTTTTAGGATAGGATACCGATGCTTTGTAAGAAAGATCAAATAATATTTCATCTAATGATGGCGCAAGTCGATCCGCTTTATCAATCACCACTTTTCGACTCACATTTTCTGTGTAGGCATAGAATTTTGTAGCAGCACCTCCTTCTAGGGTTTCGTAATCTGTATAACCGTCGCCAATCATAATTACTTCTCCTTCAAGGTCAAGCGACTTTATTTTTAACACTTTTCCCTTATTCTCACATAATTCATCTTTTTCATCAAAACCGATGATGTTTCCAGTATGATCAAACCGAAAAGTATTTGCCAGTACTTGATCTGGTTTAATACCAAATGCTTGCACAATAGGAATAATTATTTCCTTGAATCCATTAGATATGATATAGATATTGTCGGCATTTTGCTTAAAAAAACTACTATTTCGAACAACAGAATCGGAAACTTTATGCCGCAATGCATCAATAACATTTCCTAAATGATCGCGATTTGCCGCCAACAAAGCGATTCGTTGTGTCAGCGATTCTTTCAAAGATAATTTCCCTTCCATACCTAAGTTGGTAATTCTTTGAATTTCACTTAAAACATGAATTCCGCGGGGATTATTTTCATACACTATTTCACATAAAACATCTAGAGCTTCAACTTGAATAAAAGTACTATCAAAATCGAAAATAAATGTTTCTTGACTTTTCATTATGTTAATTGTTTTATAAAAAAAGATTAAATTGAGGTGCAAAAATACTATTTTTAATAAGGATATCCCTTTTCAGATGTATGAAACCTTTCAACTTGTTCCTTTTTTGATCGATCTGCGAATGTTTTTTCATAATTGACATAAAATTATATATAATTACACCCATTTATAAAATAATGTTTTTATATTTGTTCACATAATGTATATTATATCATTTTTTTAATCAATTTGATATTTTTAGATAACTAGTTTGTCTTTCAAATAATTAAGTTGAAATAATAGTTAAATTTTACGGGGATATGGAAGTTTTACATCAATTAGATTTTATAAATAAAGAGATCATTAGAAAATTAAGTGAAGACGGGAGATTGCCTTTTTCTGAATTAGCAAAACAATTAAAAATTTCTAATTCATTAGTTCACCAACGTGTAAAAAAACTACAAGAAGCAGGAATAATTACAGGTTTTTCAGTTCAATTAGATGAGAAATCAATGGGTTTTGAGTCATTTACCTATACTGGAATTGTAACAAAAGAGGCTAGATTTGCTTATTCCATAGCAGAAGATCTAAAGAAAATACCAGCGGTTGTTGAGTGCCATTGGGTCTCGGGAAAATATGCCCTATTTATTAAGATCGTGGCTAAGAATAATGAAGATCTTAGAAAAATCCTATACGAACAAATTCACAATATTGAAGGAGTTGGAAGCACCGATTCATTTATTTCTTTTGGAGCCGCATTTGAAAAAAATGTATGTATATAAAAAGCATCGATTTCTGTCATTTTTTGAAGGTTTGCTATAAATCTGTGATTTGAATCATGTTTTATGAAAAATAGCGGATGTACTTTTGTTTATTAATCGGGCTATAGATGATTGAAAAGGAGTAAACTTGGCTAAGGAAAAAATAATTATCCAAACTTATTTTTTTGGTTGCGTTGTTCTTTGTTCGATTCTTTTCTCAAATTTTTCGCCTTTAAAGATCCTTTGAACAAAAATACCAGGTGTATGAATATCATTTGGGTCTAATTCGCCAGCGGCTACTAATTCTTCGACTTCTGCAATGGTTATCTTCCCTGCCGTCGCCATCATTGGATTAAAATTTCTGGCAGTTGCCTTAAAAATTAGATTACCTTCCGTATCCCCTTTCCACGCTTTTACAATCGCAAAATCTGCCGTCAAAGCTTCTTCTAAAATATGAGGTTTTCCATTGTATATTCTCATTTCTTTCCCTTCTGCGATTTCAGTTCCATAACCAGCAGGCGTATAAAATGCAGGGATTCCAGCACCACCTGCTCTACATCTTTCTGCCAAAGAACCTTGAGGAATTAAATCTACTTCCAATTCACCGGAAAGCATTTGTCGTTCAAACTCTTCATTTTCACCAACATACGAACTGATCATCTTCTTTACCTGTTTGCTTTCAAGTAGTAAACCCAAGCCAAAACCATCAACACCAGCATTGTTTGAAATACACGTTAAATTCTTAACTCCCATTTTCACCAATTGAGCAATAGAATTTTCTGGAATTCCACAAAGACCGAAACCGCCTAGCATTAAGGTCATATTATCTGAAATTCCTACCAGTGCCTCTTCTACATTATTTACAACTTTATTCATACGTACTTTATTTTAAGCGAATCGTAGTATCGACTTTTCGACATCTTTCATCAATTCTCATGATTTTCGAGAATTTTACCTACGAAACAAATTTATATTCCAAACAAATTTTCCACCGCTGCTGCTGTTGTGTCATCAACGACCGGTTCTGGTAAATATTCTCCAGCGCAACCATTTATTTGTTCATTGAAATTTTTTGGTTTTTCAAACGCTGTTGTTGAAATACCGATTTTTGGATCTTTGTATACCTGTTGCATATAATATCCATATATCGGCATTGCAGTTCTTGCTCCTTGACCTTGATCTGTCGATCTAAATCTCACTCCCCGGTCTTCTGCACCAACCCACACACCAGTGACCAATTCTGGAGTTAACCCCATAAACCACCCATCTGAATTATTTTGAGTCGTTCCCGTTTTACCTGCTGTTGGGGCTAATATATTGCCATAAGAAGCACCACCTCTTAATCGACTTGCTGTTCCTCCTTGAACAACACCTTCCATCATTTTAATCATGGTATACGCAACATCTTCACTTAATACTTCCTTAGATTCTGATTTAGCGCTAAAAATTACATTTCCATTTCTATCTTCAATTCTCAAAATGGTTGTTGGTTTTACAAAAACGCCGTGATTGGCAAAAGTAGCTTGTGCGCTAACCATTTCATAAAGAGATAAATCCATTGATCCCAAACACATGGATGGCACAATATCATTTTTATTTAGTTTGATGTCCATGTTTTCCATGGTTTTAGCGATCGTTTGAGGACCTGCTTTTCCTCCCATTGCTTGCATGACGGCAACCGTAATATTGTTTTTAGAAAGAGCTAATCCTTTGGAGACTGAGCACATTCCACCTGATAAATTTCCAGAATTTTTTGGGCACCATCTTCCATCGATGTTACCTTCAGGATCTATCAAGTCTACGCAATGTGCCACGTCAGGAAATAGAGTACAAGGTTTTACAACTCCCATTGCAATCGCTGAAGCATAAACAAATGGTTTCATCGTTGAACCTACCTGTCTTCTTCCTTGACGAACATGATCATATGCGAAATGATCGATATTAACACCACCCACCCAAGCTTTCACAAAACCAGTTTGAGGTTCGATTGACATTAAACCAGAATGTAAAAAAGACTTATAGTATCGAATAGAATCATTGGGAGAAATGGTTGTATCTTTTTCTTTCACAAATCCAGTCGATTTATCTCCGTTCCATGTAAAAACACGCATACTGACGGGCGTATTAAATACTTTTTTTATTTCAGCTTCAGCAACTCCAGCATCAACAAGAGATATATACCGTGGGCTATTTCTTCGAGCGCTCGACATTAAAGATTCGGCCTCGGCATCTGTTAAATCATTGGAAAAAGGGTAATTCCTTAAACGTCTATTGTTTTGATCAAATTGAGGCTGTAATGTTTCACTTAAATGCCGCGCCATTGCGTCTTCAGCATGCTGCTGCATATTCGCATCAATTGTGGTGTAAATCTTAAGTCCATCTCTGTATATATCCCATGACATTCCATCAGGGTTTTTATATTTCAAACTTCCATCAGAATTTTTTTCAGAAAATAAATTTGTTAGTTCTTTTCTTAAACCTTCTCTAAAGTATTGAGCAACCCCTCTTTTGTGATCAACTTCCTGATAATTGCAAGTGAGCGGTTTTTTACTATAAATTATGTATTCCTCATCCGTTATTGTTACGCGAAGAGCAGAATTTTTAGATTTACTATTCTTTAACCATTGAAATAGCACCTGATTTCTTCTTTCAAAAGCCCTAGTGCTATCTTTTTTTCTGGCTTCTGCTATTTCATCCTTTGTTATTGAAGAAGGAGAAACCTCATTTCTATTTGCTAGGTAGGTCCGATAATTTTTAATTTGAAAAGTATGTGGATTATATAATGTTGGATTTTTACACATTCCGATCAACATCGCTGCTTGATCCTTTGTTAGATTTTTTGGCGTTGTGTTAAAATATACTTTCGCTGCATTTTCTATCCCAACCGCGTTATATAAGAAATCAAATTGATTCAAATACATCGTGATTATTTCCTCTTTCGTATATCTTTGTTCCAAGCGGGTTGCAATAATATTTTCTCTTGCTTTTTCATTGATACGACTAAAAATTCTACCGATTTTCCCCCCGCCAGAAGAAGAAAAAGCAACCCCATTTGCTCTAGCAATATCTTCTTTTTCACGTTGTTGCAAAGTAAAAAGAAGTTTGGCTAATTGCTGTGTAATTGTTGAAGCACCGCCTGCACCGCCTGCACTAACAATCGCTCGGCCTATTGCCTTAAAATCTGCACCTGAATGCTCTATAAATCTTTCGTCTTCCGTAGAAATTAGAGCATCAGTCACAAATGGAGAAATTGATTTATAAGGAACACTTGTCCGGTTGATTTTCCAATACCTTCCTAATTCTGTTTCACCATCATCGGCTAGTACTACCGAAGCTAATAATTCAGGAGGCGTTTCCAAAGAAGCCACGGTAGGTAAACTATCATTGGGCTGCAATAACAATAGGCAAGTCACTAAAATTATAGGAAAAAGCCCTAAAACCCAAAAAATACGAGTGACTTTCCTCTTTTCTTTATCAGAAAATGCAGGCTTTTGAGCAGTGTTTTTATTATTCATTGAGTTGGTACAATTTACTGTAAAAATAAAAAAATCTTTGATTCAAATTACATTCTAGAAGAAACTTGAGTTATTGCAAAATATAACTTCGTTGACTATCTAGTTTTAATAAAATAAACATAAACATTGAAAAAGACATCATGGAAGATCCACCATAGCTAAAAAAGGGTAGAGGAATTCCTATAACTGGTGCAAAGCCAATATCCATGCCAATGTTTACGGCAAAGTGATAAAATAAAATCATGGCTACCGTGTAAGCATATATTCTAATAAATCGTGATTTTTGTCTTTCTGCAATCATAATAATTCTGAATAACATAAACATATATAAGCACACCAAAATGAAGGAGCCTAAAAAGCCCCATTCTTCAGCAAATGGGCAAAAAATAAAGTCGGTTTCACTCTCGGGTACGTGGTTACTTTCTACACTTGAAACAGAAGCTTTGTTATACCCTTTTCCTAGAAATCTTCCAGAACCTACCGCAGCCATTGCCCTATTTCTATTATAATCATCGCCGTCAATATCTTCTCTTAGACCTAATAGAAGTTCAATTCTATCTTTTTGATGAGGTGCCATACCCTGAAATAGGGTACTGACACTTAAAGATATAGAAGTACAAAGAGAAAAACCAATAGCAATAATAAAGAGGGCATTTTTTCTATCTCTTTTTGAACCAATATACCTTAATAGCATCAAGACAACAATCGAAATAGTCGCTATGGTTAAAATAACACCTGCAACCCCCGGAATTTGAACTCCAGGTAAAAAATCAAAAGTAATTTTATTATTACTGACTAAGAGTGTTGCAATGCATAAAAACACAACAGCAAATAAGATCGGAATAAAATGGCTACCCACCCAAGTTTGCTTAAATTTTATACCAGGAATTAAATTAACAACCTTTAAAACTAGCGGATCGTATGACAAACCTTCTCTGTACATTACGAATAAAAAAGAAGTATAAACGACAAAAGTTCCAGCATCAGGTTGCAGGAGTATCAGAATCATTGGTACTAGAATAATCAAGTTAGCGATCATTACCGTTTGCAGATTTTGTAATTTAATATTTACGCTACTGATATATTTTGCTAGTAAAAGGGCGGTTCCAATCTTAGCAAATTCGGCGGGTTGGATACCTAATGTACCGATGCCTAACCATGCTCTTGCACCAAATCTGGCAGGCATAAATAATACGACTACCAATAAAACAATTGTAAAGAGATAAATAGGGGTTGCAAATTTTCTATAAATATCAGCATCTATTAAAAGGACGAGAAGTCCCAAAAATAAGGAAACGATAAGCCAAACAACTTGTTTCCCATATTTTTGCGAAAAATCAAATAAGTTCGGTGCATCTGGATTATAGGCAGTAGAATAAACAGTTGCTAAACCTAAACCCATAAGAATCATAAAGACAGCAAAAAGTGGCCAGTCAATATTTGTGGTTATTTTTTCACCTTTTCTCATGGTTTTTTCGTTCCATACACATTAAACTCAAGCATTCTTCTTTCTTTTACAGTGTCAGTGACGTGTCCTTTCACATACTTTTCAATCATCAATCCAGCAATAGGAGCGGCCCAAACACCACCAAAACCAGCGTTCTCAATAAAAACTACAATCGCTATTTTGGGCTTGTTCATCGGTGCAAAAGCTAGAAAAACAGAATGATCTTTTTTTGGTTTATTCTCAACAGTCCCCGTTTTACCACAAACAATAATATCAGGCAAACGTGCTTGTCTTCCAGTTCCTCCATCGACATAAACAACTCTTCTCATACCTTCATGAATAGCATCGAAATGACGTGGCTCTACCATCGTAATATGCTTCTTTTTAAATTGGGGCAATGGTCCACCGTTTCCTATTGATTTTACAAAATGTGGTGTGTAAAACCAACCCTTATTAGCAATCATAGCGGCAACGTTTGCCATTTGCAGTGGTGTCAATAGCACTTCACCTTGACCAATTGATATAGACCGGATTGTTGAAAACGCCCATCTATGGTGCCCGTACCATTTATCATAATACGTCGCATCAGGAATTAAACCCGAAGTAAGTCCCGTAATATCAGTATCAAATTTATAGCCTAGACCAAAGCTTTTCATGTATTTAGCCCAAATTGTCAATCCTCGCTCCGCATCAATAAAATTATTTGTACTTTTTCCTTGCTGTATTATTTTTTTTGTTACGGCATAAAAATAAGGATTGCATGAAAATTTTATACCATCTGATAAGTTCCCAGCGGAAGGATGATTATGACACCCAACCATGCTTTTGTTACAGCCAAATGCAAATTCAGGCGTGATTACTCCTTCTTGTAAACCAATTAATGACTGTAATAATTTAAAGATAGAACCAGGAGAATAATTAGCTGCTAATGGTCTTGGGTATAAAGGTTTATCAAGATCTCTAGCGAGTTTTGGATAATTTTTAGAAATTTTACGTTTCCCAACTAACAGATTTGGATCAAAAGAAGGTGCAGAAACAAGGGCTAAAATCTCCCCTGAAGAAGGCTCAATAGCTACAATACATCCTCTTTTGCCTTTCATTAATTTTTCTCCATACTCTTGCAGATTGATGTCAATACCTAAATTTAAATTGGGGCCTTGTTTAGCAATTGTATCATATTTTCCTTCCATATATGATCCAACATCATTATTCAATGCTGATGTAACAATATACCGAATTCCTTTTTGTCCTCTTAATTCTTTTTCGTAAAAGCGCTCAATACCGGCTCTGCCCATATTATCGCCTGATCTATAAAAATGGTCGGCTTCAATTTCTTCCCTATACACTTCGGAAAGGTATCCAAAAATATTTGCTCCATTCGCATAGGTATAACTTCGCATACTGGTTACTTCCTCATAAAACCCGGGAAACTCTTCGAGATGCGCTGCAATATTAGCTATTTCATCCAAGGTCATTTCTTTGATAAAAGGATAGGGTCTAACTTTTTGATAATTGGAAGTTGTTTTGTTGGTGTGTCTATTATGGTATCTGCCTTCTCCTTTTACAATTTCAATAAATCTTGCTTGTACTTTATTCACCTCCCATCCAATCAATTTTGCAAAAGCTACCGTATCTAAATTTTTAATATTGGCTTCCACCATCATTAAATTATAATAGGTTCTATTCGAAACTATTTTAATACCCTTTCGATCGTAAACCGCACCTCTTGGGGGGCTTATTTCTTTTCTTTTTTCAGCAATTTCTTGCGCTCTTAAAGCCCAACTTCCATCAATCACTTGCATGTATAGAAGCCGAAAGGTGTAAATTACCCCTACCACGAGAATAAAAGAAATAATTACATATTTTCTAGTATCGAAATTCATCGTTCTTTCGGCTTAGTCACAAAGACAATCTGTAATAAAATACAGAGTAAAAAGGATAATGGAACACTAAGTATGGTTTTTTGTAGGATAAACAAAAACTCAGACATTTTAAACATTTCTAAAATAAAAAACCAAAAATGATGTATGAGTAGGAGTAATCCAAAAACAGAAATAAACCACCTTTGCCCCATTTCAAATATGGTAGATTCTTTAATCGAATCATATCCTTCGCGTGGCGAGAAAACGCCAAAAATGATTGGTCGAAGATACGCTACCAGCAATAAGGAAGAAGTGTGTAAACCATATGTATCGGAAATCGCATCAATACTAATCCCCATAACAAAAGCTAATAGCAGAAGAACGACAATACTTGTATCAAAAGGCAGTAGCATAAGGAAAAGGGGGTACACCATAATTTGCACGCCAAAACCAATCTCTAAATTATTGAAAACGAGAGTTTGAGCAATTATAAATAAAATAAAACGTAAAAATTGAGTTATGATTAATTTCATTATTCTATATCTTCAGGAATTTCATTTTCAATTTTATTTTGTTCTTCTTGTAACAAATTCTTTACAACGTATACATTTTGAACGCGCCTATAATTTTCAGAAAAAACAAATGTCACGTCCCAAAGAGGCTTCCCTTCTATTGGTTTTAATGTTTCGATACGACCAACCATTAGACCTCTAGGAAAATTTCCAGCTCCGCCTCGAGTAACAATCTTAGACCATTTTTTTATTTTCATATCATTAGAAATGCCACTTATGGAACCCCTTCTAGGGTCTTTTCCGTCCCATTTTAGCAACCCAAAAGCGCCAGAAGATTCAATGATAACATCAATGTTTACGCTTTCCGTAAGAACTGATTTTACAACGGCAAAATGGTCACTTGTATTATGGATAACACCGACAATCCCCTTATCAGAAAACACACCCATGCCCCTCTTGATTCCTTGTTTTTTTCCAATATTAATTGTAAAGAAATTATTTCTTTTATGACAAGCAGAATTAATTACAATAGCGGGAATATAATCATATTGCTGCTGATATAGTGAATCATCAATTTTCACCAACCGATTATCTAATCGAATAAAACTATGAGGAATTTTTTTTCGAAGTCGAATATTTTCTTCTTGAAGGGCTAAATTGTTTTCATTTAACCCCCAATGTTTTGTAATGCTATTTTTAACACTTAGGATAGAGGAAGCCACAACGGAAGAACTCGTTAACCATTGTGATCTGGGAAAATTTAAATACGTGAAATAGTTTGTAAGTGCATAAATTTGTAGCAGTGCAAACAAAATGAAAATACGAAAACGTCTAAAAAAAGCAATTAAATTATGCATTTTTATAATAAGAATAAAGTCCTGATATGCTCCAGGACTGAAAAATTAATCTCTAATTAAGAATTGGTATCTATCTATATTTTTCAACGCGATACTTGTTCCACGAGCAACCGCTCTTAAGGGATCCTCCGCAATATGAACAGGTAATTTCGTTTTTGCTGAAATCCGACTATCTAAGCCTCTTAGCATTGAACCACCACCCGCCAGGTAAATCCCAGTTTTAAAAATATCCGCAGAAAGTTCTGGAGGAGTCATTTCAAGTGCACTGTGAATAGCTTCTTCAATTTTACAAATGGTTTTATCAAGTGCATACGCAATTTCAGAATACGTTACTATAATTTCTTTTGGTATACCTGTCATTAAATCTCTTCCGTGAACAGCAAAATCTTCTGGTGGATAATCTAATTCTGGAACAGCAGATCCCACTTGTATTTTTATTTGCTCCGCTGTACGTTCACCTACTAAAATATTATGTTGACGTCTCATGTATTCTTCAATATCCGAAGTAAAATCATCACCAGCAATACGAATAGATTTATCACAAACAATTCCTCCAAGAGCAATTACAGCGATTTCAGAAGTACCACCCCCTATATCAATGATCATATTCCCCATAGGTTCTTCCACATCAATACCTATCCCTAAAGCCGCAGCCATCGGCTCATGAATTAGGTACACTTCTTTCGCACCAGCATGTTCCGCTGAATCTCTTACGGCCCTTTTTTCAACTTCTGTAATTCCTGAAGGAATACAAATTACCATTCGAAGTGCAGGATTAAACAATCTTTTTCCAGGATTGATCATTTTTATCATCCCCCTAATCATTTGTTCAGCACATTGAAAATCAGCAATTACACCATCTCTAAGAGGGCGAACTGTTTCAATTAGTTTGTGCGTTTTTCCATGCATTTGTTGCGCTTTCTTTCCGATAGCAACAATTTTACCTGTTTGAATGTCACGTGCGACTATAGAAGGCTCATCTACAACCACTTTATCATTCATAATGATTAGTGTATTTGCTGTCCCCAAGTCAATTGCAATTTCTTGCGTTAAAAAGCTAAATAATCCCATTTTTGAGCTGTACTTTATATCGTATAAAAATATTCAGAATTTTGTAATAAATAGGTTTTTACATCTATTTTTTACGAAAATAAGAATTTTAATGTTTAAAATGCCTATTTCCTGTAAAAACCATTGAAATTTCATTTTCGTTACAGTAATTTATTGACAATTCATCTTTAATAGAACCTCCTGGTTGAATCACTGCTTTTATTCCTGCATTTTTTGCTAATTCCACACAATCAGGAAATGGGAAAAATGCATCTGAAGACATGACCGCACCTTTTAAATCAAATCCAAAAGAATTCGCTTTGTCTATCGCTTGTGTTAATGCATCAACTCTAGATGTTTGACCTGTACCACAAGATATTAATTGATTATTTTTAGCAAAAACGATGGTATTTGATTTCACGTGTTTTACTAATTTATTAGCAAATAATAAATCTTTTATTTCAGCAGCAGTTGGTTTCAAAATTGTTTTTGATTCGAGGTTTGCTTCCGTTTCTGTGATCAAATCTTTATCTTGTTCTAAAACCCCATTTAAAATAGTGCGAAATTGTCGTTTAGGTAACTCAACTTCTTTTTGCTCCAAAATAATTCTATTTTTTTTACTTTTCAAAAGTTCAAGAGCTTCCGCATTGTATGAAGGAGCAATAACTACTTCACAAAAAAGTTCATTAATTTCTATAGCCGTTTCTATATCAATTTCTCTATTTGCAATCAATATTCCTCCAAAAGCACTCACTGGATCAGTTGCTAATGTGTCTAGGTAAGCTTGTTTTAAGGTTGGTCTAATTGCTAATCCGCATGGATTATTGTGTTTTAAAATAGCAAATGTAGGATCATCATTTTTGAATTCGCTTATCAAATTGACTGCTGCATCAACATCTAATAAATTGTTGTAGGATAATTCTTTACCGTGTAATTTGTCAAAAATTGCATTTAAATCTCCGTGAAATATTCCTTTTTGATGTGGATTTTCGCCATATCTCAATACTTCTGATTTCTGAATGCTCGCTTTAAATATTTCTTTTTCTCCTTGGTTGAAATAATTAAAGATGTGTGTGTCGTAATGCGAAGAAACATTAAATGCATCACGTGCAAAATCTCTTCGCTCCGCTAAGGTTGTTGTCCCTTTCGATTGTGAGATGATGTTCAAAAAAGGAGCATATTGTTCCTTACTAGAAAGAATGATGACATCTTGATGATTTTTTGCCGCTGCTCGGATCAGGGAAATACCACCTATATCTATTTTTTCTATGATGTCTTCATGAGAAGCTCCGGAAGCAACAGTTGCCTCAAATGGATATAAATCAACAATTACTAAATCAATTTCAGGAATTTCGAATTCGGCAATTTGATCTTGATCTTCTTGTAAATTTCTTCGATTTAAAATTCCTCCAAAAATTTTGGGATGTAACGTTTTTACTCGTCCTCCTAAAATGGAAGGATAAGAAGTTAAATCTTCTACTTTTTCAACCGGAATACCTAGGTTTTGGATGAAAAGTTCCGTTCCTCCTGTTGAATAAATGGTTACGTTTTGCGCATGTAATTCTCTGATAATTGGCTCTAAACCAGTTTTGTCAAATACAGAAATTAATGCTGCAGAAATTTTTTTTGATGCGTTCATCCTTTGGATTAAAAATAAGCGACAAAATTAGTTTAAATTTCTTTATTTTTCTAACTTTTTTCTATCTTTTTACCTTCTCAAAATGGAACGATTTATTTTATTAAAACTGGAATTCAGATTTTTGCTATTTAACTAAATTCGTTTTAGAATTTGTTTCTTCTGCCAAAACGGTAATAAAATTTTGCTGAATGGAATGCCTATTTTTCTGGTTTGGAGATAATTGTTGAAGCTCACGAGCAACACTGAAATAATAATCTAGTCTATTTTCCGTTTTTTTGTGTAGCTTTGAAATGCTGTTCGAAAGCGAGAGTTGAAAGATATACGGAAACCTGTTTACCAATTAAAAGGAAGAAATTAAATGCAGAAGATTTGCTTGGTGGAAGATGAAAAAAGTCTGTCAGAAATGATACGTTTGAATTTAGAAATGGATGGATTTCAGGTGGATGTTTATGATAATGGCCTAACGGCTAAAAATTCCATTGCTAAAATTGCGACCTATGACTTAGTGATTTTAGATGTAATGTTGCCGCATGTAAGTGGATTAGATGTTTGTAAAGATCTTCGAAAATTATCAAATGTGCCCATACTTTTTTTATCGGCAAAAGGTACAACCGTGGATCGAATCGCAGGTTTAAAATTAGGAGCGAATGATTATCTTCCTAAACCATTTGATTTAGAGGAATTATTATTGAAAGTTCAAATTCTATTAAACCGAAATGCAATCGAACAAGAAGACGAAGTGACAATAGGGACAAAAACAGTTCATTTTTCCACCTATGAAATTACGGATAATACAAGTTCAGAAATCATTATTTTGTCAAAAAAAGAGATTGATTTACTTAAATTATTTGCAGAAAAAGATGGATTAGTAGTTTCGCGAGATGAAATATTAGACAAAGTATGGGGTGATCAATTCCCCACATCGCGGACAATCGATAATTATATTCTTTCTTTCAGAAAGACATTCGAAAAGGACCCTAAAAACCCATTGTTTTTTCACTCTATAAGAGGTGTAGGTTATAAATTCACTTCCAAAATCGATATTTAATAAAATACTAAGCCGAGTTAACAAGATACGTCTCGACTATTATTACTTTTGTATAGAGTAAATTTTATGAAAGAAAAACAAAAACAAGAGCGTTACGACAAAGCCTATTTAAGAATGGCTCAAACGTGGGCAAGTTTATCACATTGTTCTAGAAAGAAAGTAGGTGCTATTATTGTAAAAGACGGAATGATAATTTCTGATGGTTACAATGGCACACCCGCTGGATTCGACAATTGCTGTGAAACAGAGGTGGGAGAAACTCAATGGTATGTCCTTCACGCTGAAGCAAATGCGATTCTAAAAGTAGCGAAGTCAACGAATAACTGCGGCGGAGCTATTTTATATCAAACACTTTCTCCTTGTAAAGAATGCAGTAAATTAATTTTGCAAGCTGGAATAACTAAAGTTGTATTTATTAATCAGTACAAGGATACATCTGGTATTGACTTTTTAAAAGAAGCCGGTGTTGAAATCGTTCATATACAAAATATTGAAAATGGAGAATAAAAAAATCAATTATCTAGTTCCTATATTATTAGCGGTTTTTATGTCTCTTGGTTTGTTGCTTGGTCACTTTTTCACAAAAAGAGTTGGAGGTGATAGTGCTTCCCTTTCTAACGGCGGAGAAAAATATCAGAAAATTCAAGATATTATTGAGATTTTAGACAATAGATACGTTGACAAAGTGAATGCGGATAAGTTATTTGAGGAAACGATAGGTGATATGCTCCATAAATTAGATCCTCACAGTAATTATATCCCTGCGCGCGAATTAAAAGCCATGAACGAGTCAATTGAAGGTAAATTTGGAGGTATTGGTGTTCGGTTTTTTGTAATACGTGATACAATTTGTGTAACACATGTTATTCCAAATTCCCCTTCTGAAAGATCTGGAATTATCGCGGGGGATAAGATTGTGAAAATAAATAAGAAATCGGTTGCTAGTAAAAAAGTAACAAATGAAAAAATAATGTCGATGTTGAAAGGGGAAGAAAACACCTCTGTTCAAGTTCAAATATATAGAAATGGCAAATATTTAATCAAGCAGATTATTCGTGGATCAATACCTATTTCATCTATTACTTGTTCAAACATGGTCAATAGCACGACTGGGTATATTAAAATAGAACAATTTTCAGCAACTACTACAGCTGAATTTAGAGAAGCTGCAATGAATCTAAAATCAAAAGGAATGAAGTCTCTGATTTTAGATTTAAGAAATAATGGCGGCGGCGTTTTAACAAGTGCAACAGATATTGTAGACGATTTTCTAAAGGGAAATTTACCAATTGTCATGACGAAGGGGAATCATTCAGAAAGTTACACCTATAAATCAACGTCAGGCGGTTTTTTAGAATCTACTAAATTGGCGATTTTGATCAACGAAAACTCTGCTTCGGCTAGCGAAATTGTAGCGGGTGCAATCCAAGACAATGATCGAGGAACAATTATAGGAAGGCGGTCTTTCGGAAAAGGTTTGGTTCAACAAGATATGCAGTTGAGAGATGGTAGTGATTTACGATTAACCATCGCACGCTATTACACGCCGACTGGAAGGTGTATTCAAAAATCTTATAAGGGAAGTATAGAAGAATACTATCAAGATCAATATGATAGAGTGGATAATGGCGAATTATATCGACCAGACACGAGTTTATTTGTTGATTCATTAAAATTTAAGACCCCAAAAGGGAAAATAGTGTACGGCGGAGGAGGAATTATGCCAGATATTTTTATTCCTTTTGATTCTTCCGGGATGAGTTTTTATTATACAGAACTTAGATACTCCAATGCATTTCAAAGCTTTGCTTTTGATTTTGTCAACAATAAACGAAATCAATGGAAAACGCCAGAACAATTTAATTCTTCGTTTAAGGTAACGGACGATCTTCTGTCCAAGTTTGTCATTTATGCTGAAAAACAAGAGAAAGTTAAACAGAATGTAGGAGGTTTTAAATGGAGTAAGAGATTAATTTCGCAAACTCTAAAATCTGAAATCGCTCGTCAATTGTGGATTGAAAAAGGTTATTTTACCGTTATGAACGGGAATGACCCAGAGGTCCAGAAAGCGATGCAAGTACTTCTGAAATAGTAGGTGTTTTTTTGTTTTTAATAAATCAAAATAACACGTTTATACATTTAATTACAACAAAAAATCCCTTTTGAAAAATTTTAAAAGGGATTTTTTTATCTTTTTAAAAATAGAGGATTGAATTTATTCCACCGTCACTGATTTTGCTAAATTCCGGGGTTGATCGACATTGCAATTTCTCATAACGGCAATGTGATACGAAAGTAATTGCAATGGAATAGTAGCCAACAAAGGAACCAAATGATCATCTGTGTCTGGTATTTCAATCACATGATCCGCTAATTCTTTTACTTGTGTGTCTCCTTCTGTAACAATAGCAACTATTTTCCCTTTTCGAGCTTTCACTTCTTGAATGTTACTCACTACTTTTTCATACGAAGTACCTTTTGTAGCGATAACAAATACAGGCATCTCTTCGTCAATCAAAGCGATAGGTCCATGTTTCATTTCTGCCGCAGGATATCCTTCAGCATGTATATATGAAATTTCTTTTAGTTTCAATGCCCCTTCCAAAGCAACTGGAAATGAACTACCTCTCCCTAAGTAAAGCGCATTTGGCGCATCTTTATAGATCGCTGCTATTTCTTCAATAAGTTTATTTTTCTCTAAAATTTGTTGAACTTTATTTGGAATTTCTTCCAATTCTGTTAAAAGTGCGTGAAATTTAGATTCACTAATCGTTCCTTTTTTATGCGCTAAAGAAAGAGCCATTAATGTTAAAACCGTCACTTGAGCCGTAAAAGCTTTTGTTGAAGCAACACCAATTTCTGGTCCCGCATGTGTGTATGAACCTGCATCTGTGATACGAGAAATCGAAGACCCTACTACGTTACAAATACCAAGAATTGTTGCCCCTTTTGATTTTGCTAATTCAAGAGCAGCCATCGTATCCGCTGTTTCACCTGATTGAGAAACGGCAAGAACGATGTCATTTTCGTTGATAATAGGATTTCTGTATCTAAATTCACTAGCGTACTCCACCTCAACATTGATTCTTGCTAGATCTTCTATTAAGTATTCACCGACTAAACATGCATGCCAAGATGTTCCACAAGCAATCATAATAATTCGGGGAGCATTTATTATTTTATTTTCATACTCTTTAAGACCACCTAAAGAAACCCATCCCTCACTTGAATTTAATCGACCTCTGAAGCAATCAGTAATTGACCTAGGTTGCTCAAATATTTCCTTTAACATGAAATGCTCGTAACCTCCTTTTTCAAGTGCTTCCAAATGCATTTCCAATTTCTGAACATAAGGCGTTATTTCTTGATTACTAATATTGAATATTTTCAACCCTTCCACCAAGTCGACAACAGCTATTTCTTCATCTTCTAAGTAAACCACTTTGTTTGTATATTCAATAATAGGCGTTGCATCAGAAGCAAGAAAGAAATCTCCATCTTTTCCAATTCCAACCACAAGCGGACTACTTTTACGAGCAGCAACCAATTGATTTGGATAATCTTCAGATAAAACGACAATAGCATATGCTCCTACAACACTGTGAAGTGATAATCTGACAGCTTCCGATAAAGAAACCTTTTCATTTTTTTGAATGTCATCAATTAAATGAACCAACACTTCGGTATCTGTATCACTTTTGAAAACATAACCACGAGAGATAAGTTCTTTCCGTAAAGACCCATAATTCTCTATAATTCCATTGTGAATTAATGTTATTTTCCCATCTGTAGAAGAATGTGGATGTGCATTAATATCATTTGGTGGACCATGCGTAGCCCAACGAGTATGGCCAATTCCCGAATTCCCTTTAATGTTTTTTCCTGCTGCAAATTCTTCTAATTTGACAACCTTCCCTTGACGTTTATAGAGATTTATCTTCCCATTGTTTAACAATGAAATTCCAGAGCTATCATATCCTCTATATTCTAATCGCTTCAATCCTTTAATAATTATAGGATAAGCTTCTTTTTTACCAATGTAAGCAACAATTCCACACATATATTAAAACTGGGTATATTTTAGCGTTAATTTTGGTTTGTTTTTGTTAATAGTATTTGAGCCGTTAAATATAATGCGATTTAACGAACTATTAAACTTATCTGGCGTAATAAAAATTTCGGTACCCTCGATGAGTGCTTGCAATGCCATGCCGTCGACAGGAATTGCAAATCTTTCATTGCTTGCTATTCCTTGCGCATATGCTCTTAAGTCTACAATAAATTCTTTATTGATTGCATCATAAATGCCCGTACCAATGCTATACAGTTTTGATTTTCCTCCAATAAATCGAGTGGAAATAGTTACCACATCACCAGGAGCATATTTTTTACCTGTTTGATATTCTACAGGTAGTTTTAATTGTGCTTCATGAATAATGATCTTTTTTGGAAGATTTGCTAAACCAGGAAGCTTAATTGAAGCTCTACTTTTTAAGGCTTGCGCGTAAAATAAACTTTGATTGCCTATTAAACTGCTAGGATTTTCAATTTCAACTTTATTATATTTTGCGCAAGAAGAATTTAAGACAAAATCATATTTTTTCTTTTCTCCAGCCTGTTTATAGTAAATAGTTAATTTTGATAAAGGAATTTCCAAATTAAAATATAAAACTCCTCCAGAACCTGCGCTTTGATAACCATTATTTACTCCCACATACAGACCTTTGAAAAAGTTTAAAAAATTGTCATTTGAAGAAAACGTTGTTGGATTATTTGAAGCTTCTTCAATAAGTTTTCTTGCTAAGTTCGTGTCTAAATAAATTCGCATTTGAGCAGGAACATGTGTGGTATCAATGACCGTTTTTGTATAGGGGTCAGGCACAATATTTTTGTGGTTTGGATCAACCAAATTTTTATACGAGGTTGTTTTATTCGTAAAAGAATAATACGTTGAATTTATTCCTAAACTATCTGTTAATTGGTATACTTCTACAGTTTGTGTCGATAAATCTCCGTAAAAACCATTGTCTAAATATTCCAATCCAAGAACAAACGAATCAATGGCAATGGTGCTAATATCGCCAAAAGAAGGATTCACGCTTGGCAATCTTAATTGTGTATAAAAACCAGCCTTGCAAAGCCCGAATTTTGGATCATTATATGAACCTAACAAACCTGCAGTCGCATTACTTGTGATAACAGAGTCTTCAAACATCATGGAAGTTTCTATGGAAAATGTGTCTATTTGAATTGAATTTAGTAACTCATTTTTATCTATAGATCTGGCTCCCAGCGACGTGACGTTTTTCTTACACGAGGTAAAAAATAAAATGGTAAACATAAAAGTAGCGGATAGTCTGAAAACTACCCGCCACGTATAAAGATTGTTATTCGTCATATTATATGAGTACTTCTTCTTCAATAACTTTATCAAAAAATTCTGACATTACTTTGTTTTGATACTCTTCAGCTACATAATCTTGTTTTAGACATGTTGCTTCATCAAATGTTTTTCTCAGCGCAGGGCTTAAATTTTCACTTGCAACGTTAATACCGTCAGAATATTGCACCATTACTTTTGTAATGTTTTCAATACTAGTGTCTCTTAATTTCTCAGTTAACTCATCATCGAAGCCGTCAAACTTTAGTTTATCTGCAAATCTAACATCCCAATTTTTAGTAAAGGATTCATTATATAAGCTATAAACCACCTTTGTATCTGCAAAATGTGGGTCTTTTGAATATAGTTTTTTTAGGTATATTGGCATCAACATAGTCATCCATCCATGACAATGAATAACGTCTGGTTGCCATCCTAATTTTTTAACTGTTTCCAAAACACCTCTACAGAAAAACATGGATCGTTCGTCATTGTCGTCGAAATATTCGCCGTTATCATCAGTAACGTTATTTTTCCGCTTAAAATATTCATCGTTGTCTATGAAATAAATTTGCATTCTTGCAGCAGAAATGGACGCCACTTTAATAATTAACGGATGATCTGTATCATCAATTATTAAATTCATCCCGGAAAGTCTAATTACTTCATGCAATTGATGTCGACGTTCATTGATTGTCCCATACTTAGGAGTGAAAACACGGATCTCTTTTCCAGCTTCTTGAATTCCTTGGGGAAGCTTCCTTGCAATAGTTGCAATTTCAGATTTTGGAAGGAAAGGTGAAATTTCCTGCGACATAAAAAGGATTCTCTTTTTTTCCATGAAAAAATTAGATTGGTAAAATTCAGTACAAAAATACATAAAAAAAAGCGGAACTTCAACAAAAAGGAATAGATTTGTCGGTCACAAGATTTAATTCAACAGTTAGAAGTGAAAGTTTATAGCAAAATTTCAGCATTACAGGAGGATATAGCCTACCTAAAATCTGAAGGAAAAACGATTGGGTTTGTCCCTACCATGGGGGCTCTGCATTATGGACATATATCCTTAGTGTCTTCTGCTATAAGCCAATGCGATATTACGGTTGTGAGTATTTTTGTTAATCCAACTCAATTTAATAATGTGGATGACTTAAGTAATTACCCGCGCAAGTTAGAGGCAGATATTTACTTGCTGTCAGAAATCGATTGCGACATTGTTTTCGCTCCTGAAGTGGTAGAAATGTATCCAGAAAAAAGTGTGGCTGTAGATCTAGATTTAGATTTAGGGATTTTAGCTAAAGTTATGGAAGGAAAATTTCGGCCAGGGCATTTTAGGGGCGTGGTAAATATTGTTTCTCGACTCTTTGAATGTGTAAAACCGGATAAAGCATTTTTTGGATTAAAAGATTTTCAGCAGGTGTCTGTTATTCGATACATGACAAATTACTTTCATTTACCGGTTGAAATAATTGCTTGTCCAACATTACGCGAATTATCTGGCTTAGCGATGAGCAGCAGAAACACACGTTTGTCTCTCAGCCAAAAAGAGGATGCGCTTATTATTTATAAGTCACTCATATTAGCTAAAGAATTAGCAACAACAAATAGCCCAAATTCAGTAAAAAATAAAATTAGAGATTTTTTTCAAAAGGGTAATTTAGTGCTCGAATATTTTGAAATTGTAAATCCCGTGACCCTTGAATCATTGGAAGGGGATTGGGTTTCTGGAGCTACGGCATGCATTGTGGCATATTGTGGGGAGGTTCGTTTAATCGATAATATGGAACTGATTTAAAAAGTATATAAACCAGAACACAAAGAATCGCAGCCCTTGAAACATAGATCATTTTTGCGTAAACAGCAAAACCAATAACACGTTATTAGGATAATAAAAAATAAAGTTGTAATATTGATTCCGTAAAGTATATTTGCTATTAAACTATAAAAACTATGAAAACATTTACCTTATTTTTATCGGGATTCTTTCTTTCTGCAGGGGTTTTTTCTCAAGCAATCTCGCCAGCAGATCAGACTATTCCGACTGTAATTACCTGTACAGATTTCCACATTACAAAACCTTTAACAGAATTAGCCAAAGAACATCCTTTTAAGTTCAAAAAAGATAAAGACAAAGAAGAGGGTGATGATAGAAGTCTTCGACCAGCTCAAACTTTTGTTTATTCGCCTGCAGATGGGCCTCAATATGGGGAAGATCCATCGGTAAGACAAACGGAAATGGGAACTCGTACTTTAGCGAATAAAGCACCTATTAAAAACTGGCAAGGACAAACTTCTAACTACAGACCTTCCGATCCTTCAGGTGCTGCAGGGCCAAATCATTATGTTCAATGTATAAATTCTTCCCCGGTTAAAGTTTTTAATAAATCTACGGGAGCAAATATGTTAACAGTTAATTTAGGAACACTTTGGACTCCAGACGTAGCAAACGAGGGTGATCCTATCGTCATGTATGATCGATATGCAGACAGATGGTTTATAGCGCAATTTGGTTCTCCAGCTAAAGTTTACATTGCGATTTCTACAACGAATGATCCAACAGGATCTTATTATACATATACTTTTACATCTTCTCAGTTTCCAGATTATCTTAAATTTTCAATCTGGGCTGATGGCTATTACATGACTTCAAATCAAGGCGGTAGAATGTATTGCTTCGAAAGAGATCAAATGTTACTTGGAAATTTATCTTCAAGAGCAGTAACAGCAACATTCTCAACAGGCTCAACAAGTGGTTTTTATTGCCCTTTATCTGCTGATGCAGATGGTGGTTTACCAACCGTGGGGACACCATGTCCTTTCTTTGCTTACTCAGAAAATGCGTGGGGAGGTGGCGCTATCGATGGGGTGAAAATTTGGAATATGGCAGTTACTTGGGGAGCTACTCCCACTGCAGTAATTACGGCTCAACCAACAATTGTTACTTCCGCTTTTGACGCTTCATACAATTCAAGTTGGAATGATGTTTCTCAGCAAGGAACCACTGGTAAACTAGATGGTATTGGAGGTGTTGCAACGTATAGAGCGCAGTATAGAAAGTGGACAGGATATAATACGGTTCTTTTAAATTGGGGTGTAAAAATAAGTAGTACTCAAAGAAGTATTCGTTGGGTAGAACTAAGACAAACAGGCGGTACATGGGCTTTATATCAAGAAGGGACCTATACGCCAGATATTCATACGCGTTGGATTGGCTCCATTGCAATGGATGATAATGGAAGTATTGGTATGGCTTATAATAAATCAAGCAGTAGCATGTATCCAAGTATTGGCTATACTGGAAGGTTAGCAACTGATCCTCTTGGTCAAATGACGTTTGCTGAAACTATGGCGATCACAGGAACTGGCTCAGAAACATCTGCTAATAGATATGGTGATTATTCTCACTTATCTTTAGATCCTGATGGATTGACATTTTGGCATACTGCTGAATACACAACAACTTCTGCAACAACAACAAGAGTCTTTTCGTTTCAATTAGCTACCACAACAAACGCAGTAGTTGCAGTTGCATCGAATGATGCAGACAATGTAATTTGTGCTGGGCAAAGCGTAACATTTACAGCTACGCCAACAAATGGAGGAACGGCTCCTACGTACGATTGGTGTGTTAATGGAGTAAGCACTGGTGTTACTACAGTAACATATACCACTTCTACTTTAGCTGCAGGTTCTGTTGTAACATGTGTGATGACATCAAATTTACCTGGAGTTGTTGGAAGTCCATATACTTCACCAGCAATTACCATCACATATAGTGCAGCTCCTGCCATTTCTATTGCCGCTGCGAGCACAACAATTTGCGCAGGAACAACAGGTACACTTACTGCTACTATTACAAGTGGTGGAACTTCTCCAACCTATCAATGGAAAGTAAATGATGTAAATGTTGGAACAAGTTCACCAACCTACGCAAGTTCCACATTTGTTACTGGAGATGTGGTTAAGTGTGTTTATACATCTACATGTGGTACATCGTCAACAATCACCTCATCATCGGTTACTATGACCGTAGTCGCTCTTCCTGCAACGCCAACAATTACTAATTCTGGAACTCTATTTACATCTAGTTCAGCAACAGGAAATCAATGGTACTTGAATGGCTTAGCAATAATCGGAGCTACGGGACAGACCTATACTGCAACGGCAAATGGTAATTACACAGTTGTCGTTTCTTCTGGAGCATGTAATTCTGCAACTTCTGCGATTTCTACGATGACTGGGTTGGGTATTAATGAAGTTACAAATATTGGTACTCATTTTTATATCTATCCAAATCCAAGCAATGGATATTTTAATTTAGTTTTCACTTCAACAGACTTAATGGAATATACAGTGAGATTAAGAAATGAATTAGGGCAAATTGTCTTTGAAGAAAAATTAGAAAAATTCGACGGAACATATACTAAATCATTTGACGTTACAACATACGGAAAAGGTCAATATTTCTTAACAATGACCAATGCCAAAAATGAGAAATTTGAAAAAGTAATTGTTTTCTAAACAATTGAAAAAAGAGATGTTAAAACTTTTAGGGACTGTCTCAAAAGGACAGTCTTTATTTTTTTTGAACCATAAGAGAAAGTATACTTTCGAAGACCGAAGGGAAGGATTATAAGGACATTTAAGTTATTTGATAAATTAAATTAACAAATTGTAAATCAACCACAAACCTATTTTTTTTACTTTATCATATGTAAACTTACATTGTTAATTTTTAAATAAATTACAATTTTTGAGACACCCTCTTTTATTTTACAAAAACCAGTAGAAGATAGGCCAACACTTTTCTCCGAAATTATTCAAAGAAAAGGGGCAAAATCATTTGGAAAAGGTAATTTTCAAGCTCTTTTTGAATCGATAGAAGCAGAACAAGAAAGAAGAGGGACTTTATAATTACCTCATCATGAAACTAAAAGAAGCTTTGAAAGTTTTTTCGAAGCTTTTTTTTTGTAAATTTGTAAAACATGAGAGCTATAAGATTCACAAATGAGGAAAAAAGTCAAGAGACTTTTGCTTCGGCATTGAAAAAAAATGTCAATAATTATTTCAAGGAAAAAAATATCGCAACAACAGCAAATTTCGCTATGAAATTCAAAACAGTTGTTATGATGTCCTTGTATATTATACCTTTTATTTTAATCTTAACTACTGATACTTCTGTATGGTTAGCACTTCTTTATTCCGTGATAATGGGCGTGGGTGTTGCTGGAATAGGAATGGGAGTAATGCACGATGCCGTGCATGGATCTTATTCCAAAAAAACATGGGTGAATAATTTGCTAGGTGGAAGTTTGTATTTGTTGGGGAGTAATGTTCTTAATTGGAAAATTCAGCACAATGTGCTGCATCACACCTACACAAACATTAATGAATATGATGAAGATATTGGCTCAAAAGGACCTCTTCGTTTAGCTGATCAAGGTGTATTAAAAGCCATTCATAAATATCAATACATTCATGCTTTTTTCTTTTATGGCTTGATGACTTTATTGAAAACGTACAATGATTTTCCACAATTAGCAAAATACAATCGCCTTGGATTGATAAAAGGTCAAAATCTAAGTCCGAAAGTAGAATATGCTAAAATGATATTTAGAAAAGTCCTTTATGGTGTTTTAATCATCGGCTTGCCTATCTATTTTGCGGAATACTATTGGTGGCAAGTGTTGATAGGCTTTTTTATTATGCATTGGGTTGCTGGATTTATTTTAGCCCTTATTTTTCAAATGGCACATGTTGTTGAGGGGGCAGAGCAGCCGATGTTAACCGCTGAAGGAAATATCGACAATGAATTTGCCGTTCATCAATTATTAACAACATCTGATTTTGCCAGAAATAATCGTTTCATCACATGGTTTGTGGGTGGGTTGAATTTTCAAATAGAACATCATTTATTTCCTAGCATCTGTCATATTCACTATAAAAATCTTTCATACATAGTGGAAAAAACGGCTAAGGATTTCAATTTACCATACAACCTTAAGCCAACTTTTGGTGATGCTGTGCGTTCTCATGTAAAACGATTAAAAGAACTTGGAAGAGCATAATTGAAATAATACCTAATGAAAAAAATACGCGTTACAAAAGTTTTTACATTTGACATGGCTCATGCTTTATTTGGATACGACGGGCCTTGTAAAAACATACATGGCCATACCTATAGGTTAAGTGTTACGTTGATAGGTGAGCAAATACTAGAAGAAAATAATCCGAAAGAAGGAATGGTAATTGATTTTACAGATTTTAAAAGGATTGTAAAAGAAAATGTAATTGATGTTTTTGACCATACATTGGTCTTAAAAAATGATACGCCTCACTCAAAAATCAAAGGCTTAAGCGATAATTTTGAAAGAATAATTTACTCTCCATATCAGCCTTCTTGTGAAAACTTATTGTTGGATATGTTAGACCGGATCCAAAATCATTTGCCTGGTCATGTTGAAATTAAAACTGTACGATTAGAAGAAACGCCAACTTCATACGCTGAATGGTTTAAAGAAGATAATTTATAGTCTTTAAATAATTTAAGCAGGCTTCTGATTGTGCGTCACTGACCCCTTAGAAAACATCAATTTCAAATATTTTTCGTCTTTCAAATAGATATCAGGATGAAAAATTATGATGTTTTCTTGAAAAGTTACTGTTTTATACTCGACAAAAATAGGAACTGGTTCTCGTAAATTTATTTTATAATTTTCCAATAGTTGAAATAAACTATCCATTTCTAGAGAGGTTATCTCATTTCTTTTTAAGTAGACAGAATCTTTATCTAAAATTATTTTGGCTAATTCAACAGGGTTTTTGAGTCGCATACATCCGTGTGAAAATGCTCTTATATCATTACTGAAAAGGTTTTTATTAGGTGTGTCATGAAGGTAAACTCCATATTTATTGTGAAATTCGAATTTTAAAATCCCCAAACTGTTGGCAGGTCCAAATTCTTGCCTTAATTTATAGGGAAATGTATTCTCTTTTATCCTTAACCACTTTACTGACTGTGGATCAATTTCTCTGTCGTTTCGAAAAATTTTGAAATTATTTTTGGATAAATAATTGACATTGCGTTTTACTAGAGGTAGAATTTCTTTGCTCGCGATAGATTGTGGAACT
The DNA here is from genome assembly GCA_945888595.1 of Chryseobacterium gleum. Classification (GTDB taxonomy): domain Bacteria; phylum Bacteroidota; class Bacteroidia; order Flavobacteriales_D; family Crocinitomicaceae; genus CAIUKX01. Next base: position 28,306 of record CAMDAO010000005.1, read on the forward strand.
ACCCAATATGGGTAAATTACAAGTTGATTAATTTTGGCGGTCAATTCGGGTGTTCGTGTATCCGTTTTTCCTACGATTATTTTATGTATACTTCGTAAAGTATCCTCCATGTATAGTCGAAGCGTATATTCAGGAATATTAATTTTAATATGTTTAATAGGATATTCATTTTTCCAACGCCATTTTTCCATTGTCACAGCTGTTCGCATTAATTTGTGCTGGGTGCTTTCATTCAGCGCTATCGCAGTGTAATTACCTATTTTTCCATCCGACTTCAGGCCGTTGTGGGTTTGAAAACATTTTAAAGCTTCCATATATGTCATGCTATCTAACTCTATATTTTTTAAATAACCTTTCGAATAGAGGGCCGCACGCGCTTTCACATTGGATAATGAATCTAACTTATAATTTCTAATTGAAAAAGTAGTCGTATCAATAGGGTAATGCGCGCAATAATCAATTAATCCAATGGCGAGTTGTTGATAATTACTATCTGCAGGACCGAATTGAACAATTTGCCTTAAATAGAAAGCACTAGTATCTTCCTTAAAGTGGGTAATTTCTTCTAATCGATCTAATGAAACTGCTTGCAACGGTTTTAAAGCTAAACTGTCTTTTTCCATAAACCCATTTTGCAAATCATTTCCCAAATAAGCTAATGTTGTTGTAATTAGTATTTCATCTTGAAGAAAATTTGTGTTATACCACTTTAGACCTGAATAGCGAGCACTTGGAATCCCAAATTGAAATTTGTTAGATAATACTATTTTAAGCGCTTCCCCTTCTTTGGTTAAAGTTGAGTCATTGATCCATTTTGGGTTAAAATTATTTTTTTTATAAAAATTAAAGAGTAATTCACTTGCAGAAGGATCTATTCCGAGATCTAACAAATGCTCTTCTCCCAATGATTGCTTTATCTTTTCTTGAATCGAAATGTTTAACGCCTCTATTGGTATCGCTTTTTCCGATACTGAATTACAAGAAGTAATAAGTATAACTACTGAACAAAAGAATAAATATTTGATCATAAAATGGTTACTTTTTAATACATTAATACTTTACTCCGTTATAATGTAATTTTATGGTAAATGTACAATGTTTAAAAATGATTTCAATGAATTAAATTATCTATTGTGATGATTTTAGTGCGTGTTTTTATTTATTTTTTAAACGTCTATTTAATGAACGAAGGAAAATACTTTATAATCTTTAATTACGAATTGGTTCTGGAAACAACAAACGTTCCTATTTTGAAATAAAAACCGCCAGAATGTTTCAGCGTAGGCGCGGCAGTTCTAAAATCAATGTCTTTTTTTATCAGTTTACTCAATTGAGCGGTAATCGGACTTATCGGATTTTTCATTTGATTAAACCCAAGCTTCTTCAACCGTTGGAACCAGAATGATTGCTTTTATTCAGTTATCGAAAGCCAAACAAATGGCTGAAGTTGCTCTCAAAACGTCAATAACAACGACGATTTCAAATTCATCTTTATAATAGGCATATTCTCCGGGAGTGAAACACACTTCGACATGTTTGCGATTATCCATGGCTCACAGGTAAAAAAATTGAATGCACTAAATAAGTAATTACGCCAGAAAGATTCGTTTTTTTTCTTCACAATAAATTCACCTTATTCATATGAAATTGCTGATATGGTGTTATAAAGGTAAAATAGAAATTATCTCATCTTCACATGTAATAATGAAATTTGTACAAAATAATTATGATGAAAAAAATAGTACTATCCACTTTACTTATGCACTTATTTTTTAGTGTGTTTAGCCAATCAGTAGTCGCGAAATATGACTTTAATTCAAACCCAAATGATGCAACCACTGCTACTGGGACTTTAACTCCTACTATTGGAAGTTCGAGTATTACCAGCCTTGGCGGAATTTCTCAAACTTTTGCTACAGGAAATTCAAATGACTTGAATACTACTGATAATTCAGGCATGCAAACTAGTGTATATCCTGCACAAAGCACTTTAAGTGAAACTGCTGGAATTCAAATTAATGTAGATGCATTGGGGAAAAATAATTTAGTTTTAGATTTTTGGCAACGCTTGAGTAACACCGCTTCAAATACTTGGAAACTGCAATATACAACCGATAATTCAGGAGTTTCAACAGGTGGAATTGTGGTTTGGACAACAGCAACTACCTTTACCTTTGTTCCTCAACCAACGGGAACTGGCGATACTTGGCACCAAAGAATTTACAATTTTTCAGCCATTACAGCATTGAATAACAATCCAAATGCAGGGTTTAGAATTGTTTCAGCTTTTGATCCTATAGCAGGTCAATATGTTGCGGCTCGTTCAACAAGTGCATACAGCACAACTGGAACAGCCAGATTTGATTTAGTAAATTTGATTGAAGCGCCAGCAAACGTCTCCATCGCTTCTGCTTCTAATTTTCAAACTGCGAACGAAAATGTAGGACAGATTCAAGTTCCAATAACTATTTCAAACGCTAACAACGCGGTTTGTAAAGTTGTACTTGGACTTTCAACTTATTCTGATGCCACTATTGATAGCGATTTTACCTATGCAATAGATACTTTGACAATTCCTGCTGCTTCAAATGGTGTTTTCAATTTCCCTGTAAATATTATTGACGATAGCGAGGCAGAAAGAGCAGAAAAAATCATCGTGAAAATTGTGTCAGGAATTAATATTTCTATTCCTACAACGAATAATTACCAAATCATTTATATCAAAGACAATGATTACACAACGCCAACACCTACCAATGAATTGAATATGAATCTTCTTACTAGTTTCTCTAATGGAACAGCAGGAACAAATTCAGCTGAAATTGTAGCTTATGATTCAACAAACTTTAGGTTGTATATCGCCAATAGTATTGGAAAAAAATTAGACATCGTAGATTTTTCAAATCCTTCAGCACCGGTAATTCTGAACAGTATTTCTGTAATTCCCTATGGAAATATCAACTCAGTAACAGCGCACAATGGCATTGTTGCCATGGCGATTGAAAACATTAATCCGCAAACAAACGGTTTCATTGTTTTTCTAAATGCTGATGGAAATTTTATAAGTCAAGTAACGGTTGGTGCAATGCCTGACATGATTACTTTCAATAAAGATTATACGAAAATTTTAACAGCAAATGAAGGCGAGCCAAACTCAACGTATTCAGCAGATCCAGAAGGTTCTATTTCTGTTGTCGATTTATCAGGAGGAATTGCTTCATTGACAGATTTAAATGTAACGAATATTGGATTTACTGACTACAATTCACAAACAGCAAGTTTAATTGCGCAAGGAATCAGAATTTTCTCAACAAGTGCGAGTGTTGCACAAGATTTTGAACCAGAATACATTACCATTTCAACAGACAACACCAAAGCTTTTGTTGTAATTCAAGAAAATAACGCAATGGCAGTGATTGACCTTGCAACGGCAACAATTGATACAATTTATGCATTGGGTTACAGCGATTACTCATCTGGAAACGGAATGGACGCTTCAGATCAAAGTGGATCAGTATTGATAGGATCTGCCCCTGTAAAAGGCGCTTACATGCCTGATGCGATTGCTTACTCAACCATCAACGGACAAGGATATGTTTTTTCTGCCAACGAAGGAGATTCAAGAGAATTTGGTACCGTAGTAGACGCTGCTAGAATTTCAACTTTGACTTTGGATTCAACTGCTTTTCCTGATCAAAACATCCTTAAAAACAATAAATTTATTGGACGATTGAGTGGTTTGAGATATTCTGGAGATACTGATAATGACGGTGATTTAGATGTTATTCACACGATGGGTGGCCGTTCATTTAGCATTTGGAATGCTTCATCGGGACAATTGGTTTTTGATTCAAAAGATTTGATTGAACAAATTACTTCAACACACCCTGTAACTGCTGCGTTTTTCAATGCTTCCAATTCTGCTGGAGCTGCAACGCTGAAAAATAGAAGTGATGACAAAGGGCCTGAGCCAGAAGGTGTGGCAACAGCTTTTATCGATGGTTCTAGTTATTTATTTGTTTCCTTGGAAAGAGTCGGAGGCGTTATGACTTTCAATGTGAATGATCCTGCAAATCCAATTTATGTTGGTTATTACAACAATAGAACAAGTGCAGGAAATGGTCCAGATTTGGGTGCTGAGGGAATCATTCGCATCTCAGCCGAAGCTTCTCCAAACGGAAATGAAATTGTTGTCTTAGCAAATGAAGTAAGCTCAACTTTATCGATTTATCAAATCAACACTTGCGCACAACTTTCAGGTGCTGAATTGGTTGCATCAAACGATACAATTTGTGCTGGTGAAACGACTGTACTTTCTTTTCAACCAACGACCGGAACAACTTTCGATTGGATGAAAAACAATGCAATCATTCTAAATCAATCTAATAACACACTAGATGTTACAGAACAAGGTAATTATAATTTGTATATCGAAAATTCAACGTATTCTTGCGTTGATTCTTCTAATACAATTTCAATCGTTGTAAATAACTTGCCAACAGTTTCTGCAGTTGCTTCTGATTCAACAATCTGTGCTGGTCAATCGGTGACTTTCAACGGTCAAGGTGCAGCGACTTACTCTTGGGACAACAGTGTAACTGACGGAATGGCGATTTCTCCAAATGGAGATGGAACTTATTCAGTAACTGGAACAGATGCAAATGGTTGTATAAATTCTGATGATGTTTCAATCGTTGTAAATAACTTGCCAACAGTTGCTGCAGTTGCTTCTGATTCAACAATCTGTGTTGGTCAATTAATCACTTTCAGCGGTCAAGGTGCAGCGACTTACGCTTGGGACAGCAGTGTAACTGACGGAACGGCGATTTCTCCAAGTGAAAATGGAACTTACTCAGTAACAGGAACAGATGCAAATGGTTGTACAAATTCTGATGATGTTTCAATCGTTGTAAATAACTTGCCAACAGTTTCTGCAGTTGCTTCTGATTCAACAATCTGTGCTGGTCAATCAATCACATTCAACGGTGAAGGTGCAGCGACTTACGCTTGGGACAACAGTGTAACTGACGGAACGGCGATTTCTCCAAATGAAAATGGGACTTACTCAGTAATAGGAACAGATGCAAATGGTTGTACCAATTCTGATGATGTTTCAATCGTTGTAAATAACTTGCCAACAGTTTCTGCAGTTGCTTCTGATTCAACAATCTGTGCTGGTCAATCGGTGACTTTCAGCGGTCAAGGTGCAGCGACTTACGCTTGGGACAACAGTGTAACTGACGGAACGGCGATTTCTCCAAATGAAAATGGAACTTATTCAGTAACTGGAACAGATGCAAATGGTTGTACAAATTCTGATGATGTTTCAATCGTTGTAAATAACTTGCCAACAGTAGATTTAGGCGCAGACATTACTGCATGTGATTATGAAGCACCTATAACCTTGAACGCTGGTTCACACACTTCTTATGAGTGGAACGGCGGAGCAACCACAGCGACATTGAATGTTTCAATCTCCGGAACATATACAGTAACAGTGAGCAACGTTTCAGGATGTACAAGTACAGATGAAGTTATTGTCACTTTCCAAGATTGCGCTGGAATTGAAGAAACGCAGATTTTTGCTAATATTTATCCAAATCCAACTTCAGGATTGGTAAACGTTGAATTATCTCTGATTTTGAGCAATGCGAAGATTCAATTAATTGATTTACAAGGAAAAATTCTATTCACAAATACTGAATTCAACGGACAGAATTTATTGTTAGATTTGAATAGTTTATCTGCTGGAATTTATTTGTTGCAAATCGCACAAAACAATCAAATTTCTCAATTCAGATTGATTAAAGAATAAAAGAAATAATTCTTAACAGAGACGGTCAATTCTAGATTTAGAGTTGACCGTTTTTTTTTGTAATTATAATTTCAAAATTAAGCGAGAATTATAATATTCGGTATCATCAGAAACCTCTCTACCAATACATTCAGGAAATTCAAAAACTTCATCTTCAGTACTCAATTCAATTTCAGCAACAATCAGTGGGGCTAAATTGTCATGAAAAACATCTACTTCCCACAAATGTTTTCCAACGTGGATTTCATATCGGTCTCTGGGAAGTGCTTTCGGACAAAATTCAGTAATCATTTTTTCAGCTTCATCCAACGGAATTTCATATTCATATTCCGAACGAGAAATACCAACACTTTTGCCTTTAATTACGAATTGGTCCTGGACACAACAAACGTTCCTATTTTGAAATAAAAACCGCCAGAATGTTTCAGCGTAGGTGCAGCAGTTCTAAAATCAATGTCTTTTTTTATCAGTTTACTCAATTGAGCGGTAATCGGAGTAATCGGGTTTTTCATTTGATTAAACCCAAGCGTACTATATTCTTGAAGATCTTCTGGTTTTTTTTGCTCCGTTACATTATTATTATTTGGGTTGATCAATTTAGGGTCTGTAAAAACCGTATCAACTTCTCTTGGATTAATTTCAACTGCTGATAAAGTAGGTAATACTATATTTTCTTTCTCAAAATTCTGATCACTTGAATAAGCAAAATTATTTGCATGCATAGAGTCAACTGGAGAAGGAAATCTTTCTTTTATTGATTGAGGGAAGGTATTTATTACATTCTCATTTCTTGTTTTGTTATCTAGCTCTTTTGTTTCGGGAACAGCTATTTGTCTTGGTTTTTTAATGGTCGCATATTGTTTGTTATTAATAATTTTATTTGGGCTCGTGTAAAAATCACCTATAAGAAAAAATAAAGCGACGCTAGCTGCAACAGCAAAAGCAGTCATTATCATTCGCAGTGGAATAACGCTTGTTTTTTTCAGAGAGGATTTTTCGTTATAAACTTCTTCTTTATTTACTTTCAAATGGCTTGCTTGAAATAAGCGCTGTTCTATTAAATAGGCAGGATTATTCCCAATAAATTGCTCTACTTCTTTTATTTTAGTTGGTGATAAGATATTTTCCGTCTGCGCTATTAAAAAAGAATTAATCGTCGATTTCGTTACTAATTCTTCTTCAAAAAGCACTTGCTTCATGGATTGTTTATACGATTCATCTATAAAAACAGGCCTTTTTTCTAGGGTAACTAACTCATTATCTATTCTCAGCTCAGGAAATTGATCCAGAAAAGTCATCAACAAAATAGTATTCTGCGCATTCAATCTTCCTTCAAGAAAATCGAGGTAATACGCTTCGTAATTATTTTTGTCAATTGTTTTCATCGTTTATAACACTAAATCTAAATCTTTAATATATGCTTGCAATCCTTGTCTTGCTCGAAAAATATATACTTTCACTTGCGATTCATTCAATTTCGTGATTTCTGCTATTTCCGCGTAATTATATCCTTCATAATCTCTCAATAACACAACCGTTTTTTGTATTGCTGGCAACTTGCTCAATGCTTCATGCAGGACCTCTTGTAAATCGAAAGATGAAATTGCTTCTGCACTCAATGTGTCGCTAACCATTTCAAAATCAGCGTTTCTTTTTTCCTTCTTTACCCAATCAATAATCTCGTGATAGGCGGTAGTAAATAAGTAGGACTTCACTTTTTCAAAATTGATTTCTTCGTGTTTGATCCATACTTTCATGAATGTTTCTTGCACAATATCTTTTGCAGACATCTCATTTCTGAGCTGCTTCAGTGCAAAACGGAAAATATTATCCGAAAATGCGTCAACTGAAATATTGTACTCTTTTACGGTCATTTTATTCACAAGTCAAACGTTAGACTTTTTAGAATCCGAAAAGTTACAGCGAAATGAAATTAATTTTAGATGTTGAATGTTGAATTGATGTTATTTAACATTCAAAATCCAACATTCAATTTTCACTCTCCTCTCTCGGCATCCATATAAGACTGCACTACTTCAATAGCGTTATCGATCACATCACTTAAAGCGGTAATAAATGTCCCTTTTGTAGCTAAAGAAAATGCATGATTAAGCGCTTCTACTTCTACTGGAATATATTCGTAGGATTGAGTTGGATTTGCCTCTTCGATACCTTCTACTAGCAAAGCAACAATGTCATCTGGCAATCTTCCTCTTAAATATTTATCTTGACGAATAATAATATGGTCAAACATTTGGGCTGATAATCTTCCCATATCTCTGATATCTTCATCTCTTCTATCTCCTGTTCCTGTAATAATTCCAATTTTTAATGGGGAATCAATAGTCGATAAAAACTCTTTAATTCCTTTAAAACCATCTGCATTGTGAGCAAAATCAATCATCACCTTGTAATCTTTAAAATCGAAGATATTCATCCTTCCTGGTGTTTGAGCAGCAGATGGAATGAATGTATCTAAACTTCCTTGAATGTCTTCAATAGTGAAGCCGTAAACGTAAGAAGCTAAAGTTGCTGCCAAAACATTATAAATCATGAAGGTCACTTTTCCTCCAAAAGTTAACGGAATATGCGATGCTTTTTCGACTCTAAATTTCCACTCTCCTTTTTTTATGGTAATGTATCCATTTTCATAAATAGCTGCTATTCCCCCTTTTTTGCAATGTTCAACAATTACAGGATTATTTTCATCTACACTGAAATAAGCAATATTAGATTCTAACCCTTTTACTAGGCCAACGCAGTGCTCATTATCAGCATTTATAACAGCGTATCCATCTCTTTTTACAGATCGTGCAACAACCCCTTTAACGCGCGCCATGTCTGACAAAGTATTAATATCCGAAAGACCCATATGATCTTCTTGAATATTCGTAATCACTGCAACATCGCATTTATTGAATCCTAAACCAGATCTTAAAATACCTCCCCGTGCTGTTTCCAAAACGGCAAATTCAACCGTTGGATCTTTCAGCACAAATTCAGCACTAACAGGACCGGTCGTGTCTCCTTTTGTCAACATTGAATTTTGCACATAAATTCCATCCGAAGTGGTAAACCCAACTCTAAACCCATTATTTTTCACAATGTGAGCAATTAATCTAGTTGTAGTTGTTTTCCCATTTGTTCCTGTAACGGCAATAATTGGAATTCTACAGGTTTTCCCTACTGGATATAGCATATCAATTACAGGAGCAGCAACATTTCTAGGCAATCCATTTGCTGGAGCTAAATGCATTCTAAATCCTGGCGCTGCATTTACTTCTAAAACAACACCACCTGTTACTTCTAATGGTTCCGTAAGATTTGTAGCCATAATATCAACGCCACAGATATCAAGTCCGATAATTCTTGAGATACGTTCAAAAATGAAAATATTATGTGGGTGAACAATATCTGTAACGTCTGTCGAAGTTCCTCCAGTACTTAAGTTGGCGGTTCCTTTTAAATAACACTTTACGTATTTTTCTAAAATCGTGTCTAATGTATATTTGTTTTTGGCTAACTCATCATTTGTTTCTTTATCAATGCTAATTTCTGTCAACACATTTTCATGGCCATATCCTCTTCTTGGATCTTTGTTTTCCGTATCAATTAATTGTTGAATCGTAGAAACGCCATCACCAATTACGTGAGCAGGCTCTCTTAATGCAGCAGCGGTAAATTTATTGTTGATGACCAAAATTCTGAAATCGTAACCAGTAATAAATTTTTCTACAATTATTCGTCTAGAATACTTTTTGGCATGGTCAAATGCAGCTCTTGCTTCGGCCGCTGTTTTTACATTTATAGAAGCTCCTTTTCCATGATTTCCATCTAAAGGTTTAAATACTAATGGAAAACCAACTTTTGCAATGACAGTATCTACTTCTGATTCATCTCTAATACACATTCCTTTGGCAACTGGAATTGCAGCCTCTTGCAGCATTTTTTTAGTTTCATCTTTGTTACCAGCTAAATCTACAGCAATTGAACTCGTTCTATCCGTCATCGTTGCTCTAAAACGGACTTGATTTTTACCATAACCTAACTGCACCAAAGATTCGTTGTTTAAGCGAATGTATGGTATGTCTCGCGCCACGGCTTCATCAACAATACTGCCTGTACTAGGACCAAAACGATCTTTTTCACGCATTTCACGCATTGTTTTAATATCACTGTCGAGGTCATAGTCAATACCTTCTATTAGTGCTTCGGCAATTTTAACAGATGCTTTTGCGGCGTATATACCGACATTTTCTTCCATATATGAAAAAACAACATTGTAAACACCTTTTATTCCTGTTCCTCGGGTGCGACCAAAGCCACATTCCATCCCAGCTAATGTTTGAATCTCTAATGCAATATGTTCAATAACATGACCCATCCAGGTTCCTTCTTCAACGCGTTCAAAAAATCCACCTTCATTTCCTCGCGAACATCGATGTGCAATCATACTTGGTATTAATGTTGCAATTCTCTCTGCAAAACCATCTATTTTATTGGTCGGACGCTGCTCGAGATCCTCTAAGTCCAATTTCATAGCGATTAATTTATTTCTATAATTTGACCAGTAATTTGGACCACGAAGGATTTTAATTTCAACAATTTTCATATGTAGGTTTTAACTTTAAATATTCAACAAAATAATTCATGTTGTGTGAATTTTCTATGAAAATAGTATTTACAAATTGATTTTCCAAACCTATTGTTCATAAATATTTTATAATTGAAATCTGTCGATCTCCATCCTAATAGCAATAAAGCTAAATTTGTAACAGAATTTTGTTAAGTTTAAGATGCCGTATTCAAAAATGTTCTTAAAAAAGATGTTTTTTTTATTGGCATTTCTAAGAGCTACTATAAAAAAGAAATACATATGAGTATTCCAAAAGGTAAATTAATGGTGATCGGAGGGTCTGTTGATAGAGGAAGTTTTTCTGAAAGCACGGATGATTTACAAAGAAATTTAAAATTTTTTGAGCAAGGAATTTTAAAAAGAATTACTACTGAATCGACAAAAAATAATTTGTCACAGATTGAAATTATTACAACTGCTTCAATGATTCCAGAAGAAGTTGGACAAGAATATATAAAAGCATTTGCTCAATTAGACGTGTTTAATGTGGCTGTTCTAAACATTAAAACACGTGAAGAAGCAAATTCTGAAGAATGTGTAGAACGTCTTAGAAAGGCTGACGTAGCTGTTTTTACGGGTGGGGATCAGCTGAGATTAACCTCTATTTTTGGAGGAACCGCTTTTCATCATTTGTTATTGGAAAAGTACAGTAATGAAGATTTTATTATTGCCGGAACCTCTGCAGGAGCAGCAGCAAGTTCAAACAATATGATTTATCAAGGAAGTTCTCATGAAGCTTTATTAAAAGGAGAAGTAAAAATTACCGGTGGATTAGGCTTTATAAATAATGTTGTAATCGATACCCATTTTGTGCAAAGAGGAAGAATTGGTCGTTTGTTATATGCATGTGCTAGTAATCCAATTAATTTAGGGATCGGTTTAGGGGAAGACACTGGGTTATTAATTACAGAAGGGACTAATATGGAAGCTATTGGTTCTGGATTGGTCATGCTTGTTGATGCAACGCACATGCGCGATACAAGTATAACGGATGTAGAAATGGGAGAGCCTGTTTCCATTGATAATTTAACTGTACACGTAATGGCTTTAGGAGATCATTTCGATTTGTTGACGAAAAAAATGACGATTAAAAAACGAACAGATTTAGCTGTTTAATAGATGCTTTATTTTGTCTGTCGATACTTGAAAGATAGAGCATCGACAGGCAAAATAATACTATCAAATCTTATTTTTTGGTTAATAAATTCTATCTTTCAAAGATACTATACTCAACTAACTCTCAAATCAAATTCTGCTATTACTTTCTCACTTTTCCTTGATGAAGAGAAAATGTAATTTTCGAAGAAGAACAAATACTATTTGTGAAGACCGAACGGTAGTGAAAGGATCGGTAGTGCAGGAAGTAAGCAAAAATCAAGGATCTTTCCAAGGAATTTTTTACTGCATTCCATTTCGTAAAACCGTATGTAAATATTTTCCTTCACGCTATATTTCGCGAAAAAGCGAAACGCGATTACGGAAAATTTACAACTAATTCTGTGGAAAGACCATTTTCAAAATCACTTCGAATTTAATTAGTGACTCATTTTTTTGATAGGATATATCAGTCCCCCCCAACTTGTGTTGTCGATCCAAATAATACCAGTTGAAATTATTTGTAAATCCCTATAAAAATTTCACTGTCTGAAGTTTTCTTTGCGCGATACATACCTTCAGAATTAAAAGGTAGCTCAATATTTCCTTCTTTATCAATAGCTATCAATCCTCCTTCTCCTCCAATTTTTACCAGTTTTTCCATTACGACAATGTCGCAGGCTTGTTTCAAAGATAAACCTTTGTATTCCATTAAACAAGAAATGTCATAGGCCACTACTGAACGAATAAAAAATTCACCGTGACCAGTGCAACTAATTGCGCACGTTGAATTGTTAGCATACGTTCCTGCTCCAATGACTGAACTATCACCTACTCTGCCAAATTTTTTGTTTGTCATCCCACCAGTGCTCGTTCCTGCTGCAATATTTCCATTAATATCTAGGGCAACGCAACCTACGGTGCCGAACTTCTTTTCTCCGTTTTCAAATTTATCTTCTGTATGGTCTAAAAAAACACCATCACTTTCCTTCGCTTGTTTCAATTGATCATAGCGCATTTGAACGAAGAAATAATCGTCATCTGCTTTTTCTGCTCCTACTTTTTCCGCAAATTCCAATGCCCCTTTTCCTGTTAAGAAAACGTGTTCTGATTGCTCCATTACTGCTTTAGCAAGGCTAATTGGATTTTTAATATGTGTAATCCCTGCGATAGAACCAGCCATTAAATCCTTCCCATCCATGATGCTCGCGTCCATTTCATTTTCTCCCTTATTAGTAAAAACTGCTCCTTTTCCTGCATTAAAAAGTGGATTATCTTCCAGTGAACGAATCGCATATTCCACTGCAGACAAAGAGGTGCCACCTTCCATTAAGATTTTTTCTCCTGCATTAATAGCATCTCTCAATGCCTCTGTATATGCGATTTCTTTTTCTGGAGTCATAGTGCTTTTTAAGATTGTTCCAGCTCCTCCGTGTATTGCGATTGCGTATTTGCTCATGGTTTAATTTTTCTTAAAAGTAAGGAATAAAGATAAAACTAGAAAAAATTATTTTGCGAATCAGTGCATATTTCTGTTGAACTATAACTATATCTTTCAAATCTAGCACCCTCACCTAACCCTCACATCTACTTCTGTTAGTATTCTCTCACTTTTCCTTGATGAAGAGAAAATGTAATTTTCGAAGAAGAACAAATACTATTTGTGAAGACCGAACGGTAGTGAAAGGAACGTTAGTGCTGGAAGTAAGCAAAAATAAAGGGTCTTTCCAAGGAATTTTTTTAATACTTTAAATTAGTCCCCAACTTTTGGTATTGATCCTATTTTATCAGTGAAGAAAATTCATTGAAATTGAAACTAGTTTTTCAGACGCTTTTCATTGCCATTCTAATAGATAAAACTAATAACTTAAAAAAATAACCTGAAAAGAGCTCTAAAACAAACTAAACCAAAAATTTGTTTTTTTAGAGAATGAACTCTTTTCAGGAATTTTGCAAGTAAACAAAAATCAAAAGTTAAATAATCGTGACTTATCTAACTTCTCGCTGTAAAGACGTACATAAACGTTAAAAGGTTGGCTATTAATACAGAATCTGAGGTTATTAGTTTGTTGATTTTTTATCCGCTCTATTTATTATTTCGTAAAAAGCTTTAAATCAAACTCTTGCGATTTAAAAAAGGGAATAAAAAAAGGAGTTATCGATGTGATAACTCCTTTGGAATATTGTAAAAAGATGTATTAATACAATTCTAATTTTAGAGCTGTACGATAATCTTTAATTTCTTCACGATTTATTTTGTGATCTGCTTTTTTCAATAAATCTAATAAATACACTAAATTTTCTTTGTCCTCGATTTCAACTGGATATTCACTTCCCTCCTCATCTTCTTCAAATTGACCTTGAACATTAAAAGCTTCTCTTTCTTGTAAAAATTCATACGTTAATCGTAATACTTTTACTACTAAAGGATCTTGCTCTTTAAGAGCTAATTCTCTTAATGCTTTTAGATCATCTATCAAACCTTTTGCTAAGATTCCTTTTTTTTCAACTTTTTCGATGATTACATCTAATAGGCTATTTGCTGCAAGAATTTTCATAAATTATCAATTTTCAAAACTAAACCGGAATCGTTTAAATGATTCGCGAATACAAACGTAATGAATTTCATTCATATTAATGGTATAAGAATCAGTCTAAATTTATGACAATTATGCTTTTTCTTTCCTTTTGGAATTCTTTATCTCATAAATTTCACTTAAAAACTATTTTTTTCTACCCTCCTGCTTTCAGAAAAAAGATGTGTATGGGAAATTTTTTAGTTATTACAAGTACCATAAAATCAATGGAAAAAGAAAAAAATACACTAGATTTTAATTATTGTAGTTCAATTACCTGTTTTCATAGTAGCTCTTTATCAATAAATCTATAAAAAAATTAACTTAAGAGATGTGACAATTATAAATTAAATTTAAGCAATAAATCTGTTTAGTAAGTAGTAAAACTGAATTCAAATTAGTATCTTTACACCCTCAAAGTAATATACAATGCCAGTAGGAGTTAAAATATTTTCGGGTCGTGCCACATCAGTATTAGCAAAAAATATTGCTGCAAGCTATGGAATTCCTCTTGGAAACGTTATTGTGACTGACTTTAGTGATGGAGAGTTTCAACCTTCATTTGAAGAAACTGTGCGTGGTAATGATGTGGTGATTATACAATCGACCATGCCTCCAACAGATATTTTGTTTGAATTATTGTTGCTGATTGATGCTGCTAAAAGGGCGTCTGCTAGAAAAATTATTGCCGTGATTCCCTATTTCGGTTTTGCGCGTCAAGATAGAAAAGATAAACCAAGGGTTGCCATCGGCGCAAAATTGGTGGCAAATATGTTGATGACAGCAGGTGTAGATCGCGTTATGACAATGGATTTACATGCCGATCAAATACAAGGTTTCTTTGAAGTTCCAGTGGATCATTTATTTGCTTCTACCATTTTCTTCGAAGAAATGAAAAAATTCAACACAGGTAATTTAATTATGGCTGCGCCAGATGCGGGTGGAACAAAAAGAGCTAATTCATACGCTAAGAAATTGAACGTTGGCTTAGCAATTTGTCATAAATCACGTCAGAAAGCGAACGAAATTGCAGAAATGACTGTAATTGGCGATGTTTCTGGCAAAGACGTTATTTTAATTGATGACATGTGCGATACTGCTGGGACATTAACGCAAGCGGCCGATTTGTTTATGGAAAAAGGGGCATTGAGTGTTAGGGCTTTTTGCACGCATGCTGTACTTTCGGGGCCAGCTTATGAAAGAATTCAAAATTCAAAAATTACTGAATTAATTGTTACGGATACAATTCCATTACGGAAAAAAGGTGACAAAATAAGAGTATTGACTGTCGCGGATTTATTTGCGGATGTAATTCAAAACGTGGTTAATAACGAATCAATAAGTTCACATTTTATAATTTAATATATACAAACAAATGAAAATTGCACAATTGAGCGGTTCGCCGAGAGCGAACGTAGGGAAAAAGGATGCTAAATTGACTAGAAACTCTGGTCAGGTTCCTTGTGTACTTTATGGATCAGGTGAACAAACTCACTTTTCTGTAAAAAATATTGATATCGAAAGATTAATCTACTCTCCGGAAGTATTTCAATTCGAATTAAATATCGATGGTAAAAAAGCTTTGGCTGTTGTTCGTGAACTGCAGCAACATCCTGTGAAAGGCAATATCCAACATGTTGATTTTCTTCAATTAGAAGATTCTCGTCCTGTTAGAGTTTCTTTACCTATTCGTTTAACGGGCTCTGCTCGTGGTGTGATGAGTGGAGGTAAATTAATGCAATCATACCGTAATTTAAATGTAATTGGTTTACCTGGTGTTATTCCAGATGCAATTACTTTAGATGTTACGAATCTTAAAATTGGTCAATCTATTCGTGTTGGACAAGTTAATATTGAAGGCGTAACGATTTTAGACCCTCATGCTTCTGTTGTTGTTTCTGTTCGTATGGCTCGTGGGGCTGTTAAACCAGCTGAAGACGACGATGAAGTTGTTGCAGCTGCAGAAACTGAATCAGCAGAATAAGTTATATTTTAGAATACGTAAATCCCGATTTGAAATTCAAATCGGGATTTTTTTTTGTCTGAGATTTCTATTTCGTATTGGGGTCAGCAAACCTTCTGTCAAATAGAAATTCTTTATCTGTCAAGGTTAGCAGGAACAAAATAAGATCTGTCTTTTCAGTAAAATCAAGTGGACTTATTTTTTTTACGAACGGGTCTGCTGACGAAGTATGTTGTTCAGCTGTTCCATAAAAATTGAGTACGTCTTTTAATTTTCGATAACGTCCGTCATGCATGTACGGATAGGTCATTTCAATATTACGCAGAGTCGGAACCTTGTACAAATATTTATCACTTGCTTTTGTGGTAATTTTTTCGCGGCCAATGTCATGCAACGTTGAATCTGGAGTTAAGCCATTATTTCGAAAACTATTATTAGTGAACAATGGTTCTGTGTGACAGCTAGCACAGCTTGTTCTAAATAGTTCTAAACCATGCTTTTCTTCCGGAGTAAAAACCGCTTTCCCCTCAATATATTTATCATATTTGGAATTATTCGAAATCATCAACCCCACAAATTGTGTCATCACTTTTAACATTCTTTCCGAATTTATTAGCGTATCTCCAAATGCATCTTGAAACAAATTTCGATATTTCACCGAATTTTGCAACTTTCCTATAATTCCTCCCATCGTTTCATCCATTTCTAAAGGATTATTGATTGGCGCAAGCGGCTGCATTTCTAGGCTGGTGACACCGCCATCCCACATAAATGAATTATTCCAAATTAGATTTTGTAAAGAGGGTATATTTCGGTTTCCAATTCTCCCGTAAATCCCATGACTCAAGGTGTGATCTATGTGAGCAAAAGCAGCAATTCTTTGATGACAACTTCCACAGCTTACAGAATTATCCCGAGACAATAAATTTTCATAAAATAATTCCCTCCCTAATACAAAACCTTCAGGTGTAATTTGATTATTTTTAAACGAATAAAATGGCGCAGGAAAATTTTTAGGAATAATCAGTTTTACATCTTTTTTTGAAATCTTGAAATAAGGATTTTCATCATTCATAACACTTAGCAAAATTGAGCACACAATAAACATGCTAAATAAAAGAATGGATCTCGATTTCATGTCTCAGTATTTAATACCATTAATACCTATAATCGTAAAAATATCTGAATAATTATCCGCGATCATTTTTGCATTCAATAAAGTGTTTACAGTTGGTGTTGTTCTGAAATCAATCGTTGATGGCGATTTTAAAATTTCAGAAATATCCGCTTTAATATTTATTTCTGTCATTCGTTTCTTTTCAATAACGATAGGATTCTCGAATGGTAAAGTAATCGTTCGAATCGAATTATTAGGCATCTTGTAGCCTCCAATATGATACTCTAATGTATTTCCAATCGCGGATGACAAGGTAGATTTTCCTTCTACCTTTAAAAAGATATACCCTGTATTCCACGTCCAAAACATCGCGTTGATTGGGTCCAAAGCCCCTGATTGAGCCCCACTGCAATTATGTAAACTGTCAACTCCCAAAATAAAACGAATGGAAGTATACGTGCCAAAAGGAATTTTTTCCAACACTATTTTTTTTGTTTCTATCTTATCTTCTGAAATTAAAAAATGATTCGGAATACTATATTCTTTCCCATTATCTTTCAGTAAATAAATTTGGCCAATATAATAATTGAATTTTGTAACAATGTATGGCTGATTTAACTCATTTATATAAGTGGAGTCATCTAACACCAACAACTTCTCCCCGACAAAATGATTAAAATTTAGAAAGATTCCTTCTGAAGGGTTTTTGGATTTTTGAGATAAAATAAAGAAAGGAAGAAGAATGTAACCTAAAATTATTCCTGCTTTAAATTCAATTGTTCGCGTCATTATTAAACTTTATCCTCGTTTATATATCATAAATGTAATAATTATTAAATAGAAATCCTATGTGCTTTTTCTTTCGCACAGCTTCGTTGAATTATTATTCTCCTGATAATAAACTTTTATTCAATGCTTGATTCTATTATAGAAAAAACGATATAACTTTGAAATGCTTCTATAATTGAAGTGTTCTAGTACTTGCGTCAAAGCGAATTATTTTGACTCATTCCACCTCGTGTTTTTCCATTCTTTTTGCTGCTCTTTGGTTAAGAACGACCAAACCACAATTCGACTCGTTTTGTTCCCCTGTCCCATTTGCAAGGTAGCTATTTCGGTGACTTCTGCTTTTTCTAATGCTTCATAAACACTTTCAAGATTTGATTGTTTTGAAATCAAAGTAGAAAAACAAAAACAGGAATTTTTGAATTGACGACTTTGGCGAATCATGTTTCGAGCAAACCTCTCTTCACCACCTTCACACCAAAGTTCTCCATTTTGTCCGCCAAAATTCAAGTTTACTTTTCGAACTATTTTTTGATTGAGGTTACTTTGTTTTCGCAGATTTCCCTCCTCCGCTTCAGCTCTTGATGAATGAAAAGGAGGATTGCAAATAACAAGATCTATTAGTTCGTCTTCTTTCAGTATTCCTGTAAATATATCTTTTGGATTTGTTTGCAATCGACAATCGATCACGTCTTTCAAAAAAGAATTATTTTTAATTATTGTCTCGATGTTTTCGATAGAAGTACTGTCAATTTCTGACCCAATAAACGACCAACCATATTCCTTATTTCCAATTATTGGGTAAACACAATTCGCACCAACACCAATATCCAAACATTTTATTTTACTTCCAGTTGGAATTTTACCATAATTATTTGTACACAATAAATCAGCCATGAGATGAATATAATCTGCTCGACCAGGTATCGGAGGACATAAATAATTGGCTGGAATATCCCAATTTTCAATATCGTAATAGTGTTGAAGCAAGGACTTGTTTAGCATTTTCACCGCCTCCGGATTCGCAAAGTCGATTGTTTCATCGTTGTAAATATTTGCCGCAACAAAAGGTTTTAAGTCAGGAGTGCCCTGAATTAATGACTTAAAATCATAGCGTTCTCGGTGCTTGTTTCGCGGATGTAATTTTGCCTTTTCTTTCGGATGAATTTTCTTCTTTTGTGCCATTATCTATAATTCTAACCGTGAACCGTTTCTTGTTTACCATAATTAGCAATAACCTTTGCTTCAAAATCTAACCATTCTTTCCATCTCGCATCCACATCAATTCCAGCGCCATATTTTTTTGCAAAACCTAAAAATGTTGTATAGTGTCCCGCTTCACTAATCATTAAATCACGGTAAAATTTTGCTAATTCTTTATCGTCAATATTATCCGAAAGAACTTTAAATCGTTCACAGCTTCTTGCTTCAATCATAGCAGAAAAAAGTAAACGATCCACTAAAGCGATCTCGCGACTAGCCCCTTTTTTCATAAATTTCACTAATTCATTCACATAGCTATCTTTTCTTTCGCGACCAAAAGTTAGGCCCCTTTCCAAAATTAATGCGTGAACTAATTGAAAATGCTCAATTTCTTCTTTAGAAATAGCTAATAATTCAGTAACTAACTCTGGTTTTTCCGAATTATTAATGATAATTGTGATGCAATTTGTAGCTGCTTTTTGCTCACACCACGCATGATCAGTAAGGATTTCCTCAATGTTTGATTCCACAATGTTTACCCATCTTGGGTCTGTTGCAAGTTTTAGTCCTAACATAGGTTATTGTTGTTATTTTTTCGACTGGAAGTAAAAGTTAAATGATCCCTGTATTTCCGCTTTAAAATCTTTCTCTTAATATCTTTTACAAAGATAGCCTTTCGTGTTCTTTAATTAATTGGTTTTCCTTTTATTATTTTTTAAGAAAAAATAAATTAGAAATTATTTTAACACATTTACATGTCCTACAATTCGATGTTCATTGTATGTTATCGTATCCGTAAATTTTATTTTCCAGGTATACGTGCCATCTTGAACTAGCTCACCATCCACACCGAACGTTCCATTCCAACCTTTATCCGCATCATGAGATTCAAAAATAAGTTCACCCCATCTATCATAAATCCATAAACTAAAGTTTTGAGAATCATATCCCATTGTAAAAAGAGGTTGAAAAGTCTGATTAATAAGATCGTTGTTTGGTGTAAATGTATTCGGAACATAGAAATAGAGAATACTATTTAGACTATCTTCTTTTGGACACTGACCAGTATTGAAAATCGTCATTTGAGCGGATGAACTGCTGCATGTATTCGAAATAGTCCATTCAAAAATATTTATTCCCACTGCTAAATTATTAACTCCTGAAGCTGAGTCGGCAATCGTATTAATGGAACCAGCGCCACTAATTAATGTCCATTGTCCCGCTGCGAGTGAAGGACTATTTCCGTCTAATATTCCGATGTCTCCACAAACAGTATCTCCACCAGCAGCAGCAATTGGAGGAGGAGTGTCCATTGTAATTGTAGTGTTATCAAAACTACTACCACAAGGGTTTGTAATAGCCCAGTGAAATACATTTGGGCCAGGACTTAAATTAGTAACGGTTGAATTTGGATCTAAAGGATTTGTGATAACGCCTGTTCCACCAATTACTGTCCAAATTCCATTTCCATCTATAGCTTCATTAGCAACCAAAGTAGAAAAATCGACACAGAGCGCTTGATCTGGTCCGGCACTAGCGACGGTTGGAAAAGGAAAGGTATTGAGTGAAACTTGATCTGCGGTTGTTATGCATGAATTTGAAACAGTCCATTGAAAAACATTTAAACCTTCGCTTAATCCATTTACAGTGGAAGTGGGGGAATTAGGAGAAGCGATGACTCCTGAGCCAAGAATTACTGTCCAAACTCCTTCTCCAACAATCACTTGTCCTGCTGATAAATTTCCACTATTTCCGCAAATTATTTGGTCTGGACCAGCATTTGCTATTGTTGGAGTAGTTTCTACCGTAATTACCATTTGATCCGAAACAACTTCGCAGACAGTCGAAACGACCCATGCGAAAACATTTGATCCCATACTCAAACCTGCTACGGTTGCGGTTGTATCAGAAGTTGAAACTATGATGCCTGTTCCACTGATTAATGTCCATTCACCTGACCCGCTTATTGGGTTGTTTCCAATTAATACAGCATTAGGTTGGCAAATAGTTACATCACTTCCAGCATTTGAACTAATCGGAAAATTTACACCAATAAGTTGAACCGTATCAGAAGTTGTTCCACAAGAATTTGAAATCGTCCAAACAAAAACGTTGGTGTCAATTCCAATATCTGTGATAGCAGAAGTCCCCATATTTATATCTGCAATCACTCCAGTGCCGCTAACTATAGTCCAAATTCCATTTCCACTCACTGCATTATTCGCGGCAAAAATAGAACTAGAACCACAAACGGTTTGGTCAGGTCCAGCATCGGCAACTGTTGGCATGGTTTCCACAACAATCGACACTGTATCACTGGTGACAGAGCATGTATTAGAAACAGTCCACACAAATTGATTTAATCCAACTCCCAACGTATTCACAGTGGTATTTGGGTTTGTTGGGTCTGTTAGAGTCCCTGATCCACTATAAGTAGTCCACGCACCACTGCCGATGGCAACTGCATTTCCCGCTAAAATCGTTGTTGCAGCGCAAAGAGCTTGATCAGGTCCAGCGGAAGCAACAGAAGAGGGTGGTTGAATCGTTATACTCATCGTGTCTGTAATGGTGTCACAAGCATTTGTCACAGTCCAGACAAAAACATTGAGTCCTATCCCTAGGCCCGAAAGATCAGTCGTCGCAGAATTTGGGGTAGTAATTATTCCCGTTCCACTAAATAATGACCACAGTCCATCACCATTTGGTGAATCAACGCCTACCATAACCCCTGTTGTGCCACAAAAACTTTGATCTGGACCGGCATCAGCTGCAATTGCAATTGAATGAACAACAAGTGTTTGCATTGGATAGGTTACTTCGCAGCCCAAAGAATCAATTAAGGTACTTGTTGGGTTATAAGCTCCAATGGCATAGGTATGTGTAAAAAGTGTGGAGTCAAAAACGATCGTTCCATCATCTAAATCCCAAACAATAGAATCTACAAAAGTTAAACTGGTCGCAGAAAATGAATAAATATGTTCACATTGATCTCCAAAAATTTCCCAATTAATCGTTCCTCCTGGTCCTAAAATTGTTAAATAGTCAACTAAAGAAGTGTCGGCTGTGCACCCAAATTCATCCGTCACAGTCAAATTTAAAGTATAAGTACCTGGAAATACATAGGTATTATTTGGATTTTGAAAAGCCGAAACTTTACCATCTCCAAAGGACCAATTCCACCCTGTTAGAGAGCCATAAGATGTTGAAAGATCTGTATACGTTTCAAAAACAGGTGGGCAAGTGTATTCTCCAACAGCATTTGCAGTGGCTCCAGAAGCTACATAATTTAGATTTGCGAGAGGTAGTGAAACATTCACAATTTTTGTAATACTGTCCACGCATCCGTTCGCATCAGTTGCGATTAAAGTTATTGAATGCGCAACGCTTGTATAAGAACTACTTGGAGTTTCATCGAAAGAATCTGTTATATCGACATCGTTACTAAAGAAAGAATGATCAACTTCCCACATATATGCTAAACTACCAAATCCTGTAGTTGTGTTAACTGCATTGAAAATTTCTAGATCACAGACAGCTGAATCCATTAAAAAATTCACTGTTGGATTTGTAATTAACATAAAAACGGCTGCCGGCTGAGAAACACATCCAAAAACATCTGTTGCAACAATAGTAGTAGCAAAAATTCCTTCTGATGTAAAATCAAAATTTGTAGTAGTGCCTATATTATTTGTAGTTTGCGTGGATGCATCAGGAAATGTCCATAAAAAACTACTTAATGGAACTCCATTTCCTTGAATGGTTGAGGTATTTGTATAAACGACATTAATTGGTAAACATCCTGCATCGTCTGAACCAACTAAACTTGCAATTGGAGGGTCTAGAACATGAAAAGCCAGAAATTCTGCAGAATCAGAACAACCTGCAGAATTAGTAGCTATTAATGAAATGTTATAGTCCCCCGGGGTATTGTAAATATATGATAAGGGGTCTCCTGAAATTACATCTCCATTTCCCATATCATAAATAAAAGTGGCTATAGGATCTAAAAAAGTAGAAGTACTTGAGATAGTAATAGGCATTGAAGAACAAGTGGTATCATTTGAAAGTAAAAAGCCCGCATCTATGTTAGTAATAACTATGTTTATTTCGGTGCTATCAGTGCATCCTGTAGTATAATTATGTACAATTTGTTTAATAACATACGTTCCGTACGTCATGTAATTATGCGCCGTATC
The DNA here is from genome assembly GCA_945888595.1 of Chryseobacterium gleum. GTDB lineage: Bacteria > Bacteroidota > Bacteroidia > Flavobacteriales_D > Crocinitomicaceae > CAIUKX01. The sequence continues at coordinate 51,693 of CAMDAO010000005.1, forward strand.
TCCATGATTAAAATCAAAAACATCTGCACTGCCAAGTAAATCATCCGGGTCTCCAATTATTCCCCAATCCCATATCATATCAACGTTATCAGTTACTGCTCCTGCGATAGCAAAATCCTGCACGGTCACATGTATTGGAAATGATTGTGGATTACAATATAAAGTCTGAACAGCAAATTTTGAAATAGGAGCCTGAATATACACTTGATCTATTCTTGTCAATGTATCTACACAACCACGAAAATCAACAATTAATTGAATATCAAAAAAGCCGGTATCAATAGGGAAATCATACACTGGATTTTGAAGAATTGATGTGCCTCCATCTCCGAAATCCCAATTATAAGTTACCTCATCTGCTGTGTGCGGAGTTGAAATAACAGATAAGTCTGTAAAGGTAATGTCATGTTTGGCGCATTCTATGATTGGAAATAATGAAAAATCTACTAAGTCAATCATTCCCACCTCAATTGCATTTACTATACTTTTTGTTACTGTACAACCATTAGAGGTGGCTATTGTCAAAGAAACATCATACGTTCCAATTCCATACACATGCCCCGGTGGATTTTGCCCGGTAAAAGTTGTTCCATCTCCAAAATCCCATACCCATGAAATAATAGGATCAGCGATAGGATTGGGAGAAAATGATAAATCTGTAAACTGAACCGATAATGGTGCGCACCCATTCATAAGGTCTGAACTAAAGTCTGCAGTAGGAGGGCCAACCACAATCATATTATTTATTACTGTTGAAGAGGTACAACCACTCGCGTTAATTGACGTTAAACTTACAGTATATGATCCATCTATTGCATACGTAATCGCTGGAGGAGTAGCTAAAATAGATGTTTGCCCATTTCCAAAATCCCACGTAAATGTCCCTGCGCCAGAAGTATTGGTAAAATTAACTAGCAGAGGAGCACATCCTGCAGTTATATCCGCTGTAAAGGAAGAAACCGTGCTGGGATTTATGATAATATCTTGAGTTGTGTTGTCTATGCATCCAGATATAGAATTCTGCGCTGTTAATGAAATGGTATATGTTCCGGCTGCAGCATAACTAAAAGAAGGGTTTTGGAGACTCGATATTTGTCCATCTCCCGAGGCCCAACTCCATGAATTAACTCCCACGGTTGTAGCATCCATAATTAGTATAGTTTCTCCGACACATCCCGCAGCAGGTGTATTTATCCCTGCAGTAAAATCTGAAACAATTACCGTTTGCGTTGCTGTATCTGCACAACCAGTAATAGAATTAGTTGTGATTAATTGCATATCATATGAGCCGCTAGAATTGTAGGTAACTGCAGAAGGGTTTTGGGCGGTGGACGTCTCTAAATTTCCAAAATCCCAAGCATAGTTTATTCCTGCTCCGGCGGTGGAAAGATTATTAAAGGTTACAGCAAAAGGGACTGTGCAACCACTTCCTGATGTAGAAAAAGAAGCGATTGGGTTTGCATATATAGTGATATAATTTAATTTTAATTCGAAGTCGGTTCCTCCTGCCGATATTACAGTAAGTAAAACTTGATAAATTCCAGCAGATGTATAGGTATAAGTGGGGTTTTGCTGAGTGGATTGTCCTCCTTCTCCAAAATCCCAATTGGTACTAATTATAGCAGAACCACCGTAATTAGATAAATCTGTGAAATTAATTGGATCTCCTGCACAGGCTGTAAGTTGAGCCGCCGAAAACTGAGCAACAGGCACTTGTGCATTTAGTATGGATGCAAAAAAAACACTGGATAATATACTAATTAAACGACGCATACACTCTTTTCTAGTAATTCGCTTTTTTTAGTTAAAGCACAATGCTAAGTTAACTAAATTAATTAAAAACAGGGGCTTTTAAAATAGACGAATTCTTATTAAGATGGTTGCTACTGTTATAATTTCAATCACAAAATCAAAAGGAAGGGAATATACCTTAATCTTTCTCAATAGAATATAACAATGGTCGACTTGGAGTTGCATCATTTTCAAATGGAGCAGTTTGGAGTTCTAAAATATAACTACCATCAGGAATTGCCTTGTCAACAAATATCAATTCTGTTATGGTCTTATCAAATTGTGGGTTAGAAGGAACTTCCCAAAAAGCATGATGAAACACTAAACTTCCGCCATCTTCCTCGCGATCAACGGATGGAAGATCAATTAATAAATGTTTCACTCCGCATTCATTCAGTATCTCTAAACATGATAGATCTAAATAGGCCGGGTTTGTTGAAGAATAATTTAAATGTTTTTTATCTTCAGCATTTGGGAGGGTCCGAATCACTATAGCTTCCAATCTTTTTCCTGCTAATTTTGAAACTAATTGTTCTTTAAAAATAACTTTATCACTTCCTTTTCCAAGATTATTATCCACAGAAATGGGTTCTATTGATATTAATTCCGCTTCGAAAAAATAGGACTTTAAAGACTCATTTACGGAATATACTTCGGGTGTAATATGACCCAAACATTCCGTATGCGTGCCATGACCATGCGGATTAAAAAAAATATTTCTAAAATTTACATTACCTCCCTCTTTTACCGAGCCAACAAAACCATTCGCCATTACCGGTTCAATTACAGGAACATCGACATACCAAGCTCTTGGGTTATCAGTAGAATTAGTTAAACTACGTGATATATCAAAAGGGTGATTTGTATCAATAAAGCGATGTTTGTCCAAATATAATTTCATATTCCAAATTTACTTTGATTTTTATCATTTTTTACCTTTCAACCAAAATAAATTATTAAATATATTTTATTACCATGGTAAATATCATTTTTAAGTTTTATCTTTAACCATAATTTAAAAATAAATAAAATGAAAATTGTTAATGTAATTGCAATGTCAATCGTTGGAGCAGCGCTTGCTTCTTTCTCATTAAAGAGCAATGGTGAAGAAAAAAAGCACCAAAATAGCTACGTTTTGGACCAAGAACATTCAAGTTTAAGTTGGAAGGGTGGTACAAATGATGCTTATTTTCATGTTGGAAAAGTAAAAATCAGTGAAGGTAATATCGTAATGGAACATGGTGAACTTGTTTCAGGGAAATTTATGATTGATCTTTCAACCATAGAATGCACAGACGCACAATTACCGAAACAGAAGCAAGAAGGTTTAGCAAAACATTTAAAAGGAGATGATTTTTTCAATATCGCAAAATTTGCATCTGCTACGGTAACGATTGGAAATTATAAAGATGGGAAATTAACCACAACAATCAACGTATTAGGTGTTGACATTAAACAAGATATTCCAGTCACTTTTGTTGCCAATGAAAAAGGAGCTTCAATTGTTGGAAAATTTGATATTGATTTCACTGCTGCTAATATACTTGGAGTTCAACCACAAGAAGGTGACAAAGAATCTATAAAACCTATTTTTTCATTTGATTTAAATGTAGTCCTTAAAACAAAAAAATAAAGCCCTTTTAAAGAAATAATACACAGGGTGAGAAATATTCTCACCCTTTTTTATTCCTTTGTAAAATGAAGACAGAAAACCCTATTATTTTTGATTTAGGAGGTGTAATTTTAAATTTAGACTACAATCTTACGATCAATGCATTTAAAAAATTAGGATTGGTTAATTTTGAAGAAATGTATACGCAAGCGAGCCAAACTAATTTATTTAATGACTTTGAAACTGGGCAAATTTCTTCTCAGCATTTTATTAATTTACTTTTACCATACCTTCCAGCAGGCACTAGCCCTAACAAAGTTGTTCACGCATGGAATGCAATGATTTTAGACTTTCCCATTGAGCGTTTAAAACTCTTAGAGGAATTAAATAAAAAAAGAAGGATCTTCCTGTTGAGCAACACCAATGAAATTCATTTACAAGCAGTTGTGAGATCGCTCGCAAAAACGACCAACAGAACTCTGGATAGTTATTTTGAAAAAGTGTATTATTCTCATCTATTAAAATTACGAAAACCAAACATGGAAATCTTTGATCTGCTTTGTAAGGAACAAAATCTACCTGTGTCAGATACGATTTTCATTGACGATACCATTGGTCATATTGATGGGGCTAAAGCTTTTGGCTTAAATGGAGTTCATTTAAAACAAGGAATAACTCTAGAGTCGCTTTTTGATTTCAAAAAATAAGTTTTCCCTTTATTTTTTTTCTTGACAAAGTTCGACTAATATGCCGTCCGTTGATTTTGGA
>CAMDAO010000006.1 GCA_945888595.1 Chryseobacterium gleum
GCGTTTGTTTTGGACGATTATTAAAAAACAATCAGCTACGTAGAACAGGTCTAAATTAACATAGAATCACCTGTTTTAAAGAAATGAATTGTACAGATGAAAGGTGTATTTTAATCTGTAATTATTTGATTTTAATTAATTTAATAGACTTTTTTAGTTTTGATATTTAGTTTAAATCTATTCAGTAGTTGTAATCGATGAAGTGAAGTGTTGGAATTAATTCTTACCTTTAATAGGTTCAATTAGGAATAGACAAGATGATAAATTGCATTGCAATAGACAATAATACGAAAACACTTGACTACATCTCAAATTTGTGTTCTGAAATTCAGTTTATTACACTTCAAAAAAATTTTCTCAATCCTATAGAAGCAACGCGATATATTCGTAAACAAAGAATTGATCTAATTATTGTCAATACGACTATTGAAGGTGGAAGCGGCTTTGATTTTTATCGTGCTTTAAATGAAGATATTCTTGTGGTGTTTATGAGTGAGCAAAAAGAATTTGCATTCGAAGCGTATAATGTTAACGCAATCGATTACCTGCTGATTCCTTTTGACGCTAGAAGATTCAATCAATGCATCAATAAAGTACATGAATTTTATAAATTCCGTCATCAAAATGTAAAAAATGAAGAGCATTTCTTACATGTTCGATCGGAATATAGCCTTGTTAAAATAGCACTCGTGGAAATTTTATTTATTGAAACGTTAGACGATTATATAAAAATTCATTTGATTGGAAAAAAGCCAATCTTGACACTCATGAGCCTGAAAACGGTGATGGATAAAATACCGCATTCTGAATTTATTCGGGTGCATCGTTCTTACATTGTCCCAATCAGTAAAATTGAGTCTGTTCGTGGTAAAATTATCAATCTCGGTATTACAGAAATTCCAATCGGTAAGAGTCATGAAGAAGCGTTCTTTAAGGCTTATATTTCGAAAGGATTTTGATAGTTAATTCCAGATTTCAAATTCCAGATTTCAAATTTTTAGAATCCACCAAAATCTGTAATTTACAATTTGAAATTTGAAATTTATTTTTATTCGCCGATACATTTTCATCGTTTGCCGATACATTTACAATAAATCTTAAAAGTATCTGTTCATTTGTTTCAACCAAAATAAAGAAGTTATGAATATAAATAAAAATATTGCCATTAGTGATTCAGGATTTATCTTTAATCCATCTTCTGGAGATTCTTTTTCGACAAATCAAGTGGGATTAGAAATTATTCGATTACTGCAAGAAGGTAAAAAGAAAGAAGTAATTATTTCTGAAATCGTTGAGAAATATTCTACAGATGAATCAACCATTGAGAAAGATTTAGGAGATTTTTTCTTAATGTTAAGTAGCTACCAACTTTTAAACGAAAATGACTAAACGAAAAATAACTGTAGCCGTTTCTGGACTCAATAATATTGATAGTCCGGGACCTGGGATACCTGTTATTCGTGCATTAAAAGAAAGTGAACTTTTCGATGTTAGAATTATAGGATTATCCTATGAAAACTTGGAGCCAGGTTTGTATATGCGTGATTTAGTTGATAAATCATATTCTATTCCATTGCCTTCTTCTGGAATTGCAAGTTTATTGGAGCGTTTGAGATATATTCAAGAAATGGAAGGAATTCAATTGATTATTCCAAATTTTGATGCTGAACTTCATAGTTTCATTAAGCTAGCCAAACAATTAAAAGATGATTTCGGAATTGAAACATTTCTTCCATCTCAAGAACAATTTGAATCCAGACATAAATCAGTTTTGTATGAATTTGGGGAAGAAAATGGAGTGAAAGTTCCGTATGCAAAGATGATTTTCTCTGCAAATGAGATCTATTCATTGAAAAATGAGTTTACGTATCCATTGGTTATTAAAGGAAAGTACTATGATGCGTCAATTGCAGCGACACCAGAGCAAGCGGTGAATTATTTCCATAAGATTAGTGCTAAATGGGGTTTACCAATCATCGTTCAAGAATTTGTTAGTGGAAATGAAGTGAATGTTACGGCTATTGGAGATGGAAAAGGCAATTGTATCGGAGCTGTTCCAATGCGAAAACTCTACATCACGGACAAAGGGAAGGCTTGGGCAGGAGTTTCATTAGATGATGAACAATTAATTGAAATTACGAATCGTGTTATTGGTAACTCTAAATGGAAAGGTGGCTGTGAATTAGAATTTATTAAAACCAAAGACGGCGAGTATTATTTGTTAGAGATGAATCCTCGATTCCCAGCGTGGGTTTATTTAGCAAAAGGGTGTGGGCAAAATCATCCGGAAGCCTTGGTTAGAATGGCCTTGGGTGAGGATGTGAAACCGTTCGAATCATATGACGTAGGTAAATTGTTTGTAAGATATTCTTTTGATCAAATTGTTGATTTAAAAGATTTCGAGAAAATTTCAACTTTAGGAGAATTATAGAAGACTACAAGATGAAAGACTTAATAATATCTAGTCTTTAAATCTTGAATCTTTATATCTACTAGTCTAAAAAAACAGTATTAAACTAAATAAAAAAAAATCATGAGTAAATTATCATATGAAAGACCATTTATACAAAAGTTGAATACAACAAGTATGAATAAATTTGGGACAAAAACAGAATTTGCGCCCGTTACGCAATTGGATGGAATTCCTGTTGACACATTAATAAAAGAATACGGTTCACCTTGTTTTGTTATTTCTGAAAGACAAATTCGTAAAAATGCTCAAAATGCAAATAGAGCGTTTAAGACAAGATATCCTAAAGTCCAATTTGCTTGGAGTTACAAAACAAATTATTTAAGTGCGGTTTGTAATGTTTTTCATCAGGAAGGTTCATGGGCTGAAGTTGTATCGATTTTTGAGTATAAAAAAGCGTTGCAAAACGGTATTGAAGGCAATAAAATTATTTTCAATGGTCCAGATAAAACGGAAGCAGATTTAGCCTTGGCTGTAGAAAATAATTCACTGATACACATCGATCATTTTGATGAGTTATATTCTTTAGTTGCATTGATGGAAGGTTCCTCGAAAAGAGCGAGAGTGGCGATTCGAGTGAATATGGACGTGGGAATTTATCCAATGTGGGACCGTTTTGGATTTAATTATGAAAATGGGCAAGCATGGAATGCAATTATTAAAATAATGGCCCATAAAGAGTTAGAATTAGTTGGATTACATAGTCATATTGGAACATTTATGTTGTCAACTGCGGCTTACGGAATTTCAGCTTTTAAATTGTGTGACTTAGCAACAAATATTAAGTCTAAATATGGCTTGGCAATCCAGTACATTGATATGGGTGGAGGTTTTGCCTCTACAAACACGCTGAAAGGGTCCTATCTTCAAGGAGCTGATATTGTTCCAACGATCGATGATTATGCTGAAGTAATAACGTCAACCATCTTAAATTCAAATTTCCAGCAAGATGAATTACCAACTATTATTCTTGAATCTGGAAGAGCGTTAATTGATGATGCAGCTTGGTTGATTGGATCTGTAGTTGCCACAAAAAGATTAAGCGACGGCAGAAGAGCAACAATTATGGATTTTGGAGTGAATCTTTTATTCAATGCTTTTTGGTATGATTATAAAATATCTCCTGCACAAGAATTTACGCATCACACGGAAGATATGGTAATCTATGGCCCGTTATGTATGAATATAGATTGCATCAGAGAAAATATCAATTTACCTCTATTAAACAAAGGAGATCAGGTCGTTGTGCATAAAGTGGGTGCATATAATATGACACAGTGGATGCAGTTTATTCAAATGCGACCGAAAATTGTATTGATTGATATGCAAGGTAAATCTCATATTTTGCGCGAAAATGAATCATTGGAAACCATGATGGAATTAGAAAGAATGCCAGAACACTTAGTAAAAACAAGTAAATAAACAGTAATTTTGGATTGAGAAGATTAACTTTAATTCTTCTCAATCCTTTTTTTAATATCGTTTGCAAAGAAAAGCAGAATGAAGTATTGGATTAGTAGTGTTTTGAATAGTTATAGTCAGATTTTTTATTCATTGGATAAAGTGCTGGCTATTACGATTCTTATTGCCACTTTTTTCACACCATATTTGGGATTATCTGGACTCTGTGCCGTTATTTTTATTAATTTTCTTGCTCATTTGATAGGAATCAATAGAAAATTAATTGAAGAAGGATTGTATGGGTTTAATGCATTACTGCTTGGATTATTTCTAGGATTTCAATATGAGATAAATACAACTTTTATTTTATTGTTTGTTGTTTCTCTAATGATGTTGTTAATTATTTCAGTATGGCTATTCGGCGTTTTTAACAGGCATAAGTTACCCTTTTTATCATTCCCGTTCATAATTACTTATTTTATAATAGCACTTTCGGCAGGGAGTTTTCAAAACATATCTTTAAATATTGATTTAGCCTATTCTGTCAATAAAATTGCCGTTGAAAAGACTTCGGGGATGTATACTTTTGTTCATTATTTTGACAATGTAGAAATGCCAAAATCGATGCTTATTTATTTTAAAACCATCGCCGGAACATTTTTTCAAACTAGTGTTTTAGCAGGTATTTCTATTGCTGCAGCGTTATTATATTTTTCTCGTATCGCTTTTACATTGAGTTTGATCGGTTTCTTTTCAGCTTATTTTTTCTTTTCAGCTTTTGGAGCAGATGTCAACGATTTGAATCTAAATTTAGTAGGTTCAAATTTTATATTTATGGCGATTGGTATTGGTTGTTTTTACATTATACCTAATACCTATAGCTATATCGCAGTGTTTTGTTTGACGCCTGTTTTAATGATGTTAATGATATTTTTAAATAAAACAATGGATGTCTTTCAATTGAAATCGTTTACGTTATCCTTCAGTGTAATTATTTCCTTGTTTTTGTTGTTTTTACAGCACAGGTGGTTTCATAAATTCCTGCATTTGGTGACTATTCAATATTATTCAGCAGAAAAAACGATCTATAAATTTATTACTTCGATTAATCGATTTAAAAATGAACATTTGGTGAAGATTCAATTGCCTTTCTGGGGAGAATGGTTTGTTAGTCAAGGGTATAATGGAAAAATTACACACTTAGGAGATTGGGGAAAAGCCTTAGATTTTGTAATTGTTGATGAATCAACTGAAACATATAAGGAATTAGGAAAGAGTAGAGAAGATTTTTATTGTTACAATAAGCCCATTTTAGCACCCTTGGATGGATATGTATATGAAATTATAAATACCATTGAAGAAAATGAAATTGCAGGAGTGAATACCGCTGATAATTGGGGAAATACAATTATAATGAATCATTTGAATGGTCTATTTACACAAATTAGTCACATTAAAAAAGATTCGTTTAAAGTTGGCATTGGAGAATATGTTACCAAAGGTACAATTCTTGCCACATGCGGAAATTCAGGTAGATCTCCTGAGCCTCACATTCATTTTCAGCTTCAGATAAATCCTAAAGTTGGATCAAAAACAATTGAATATCCGATTGCGTATTTTATTGAAAAGTCAGAAGAAAAACAAAATTTAAAAATTTCAGAAGTCCCTCGGGAAAATACATTGATTAGTAATGTTGAAGTTAAATCATTACTTACGGAAAGTTTTGCATTTTTACCGGGTAAAAAAATGAAATTTTTAGAAGAAGGAACTACGACATTTATCGAATGGGAAGTTTTCACAGATGAATTAAATCGCAAATACATTTATTGCCACAATTCCAAGTCTACCGCCTATTTTGTAAACGATGGTACCATGTTTTATTTCTTTGATTTTGAAGGAAGTAAAAAATCTCTTCTCTTTCATTTTTATTTGGCTGCCTATCGAGTTTTACTTGGTTGCTATGAAGATGTGGAGGTAAATGATTCCGTTCCTTTGGTTCATTTTAATAGTAAAGCAGTTCAATTTGTGCAGGATTTTGTCGCTCCATTTTACTTGTTCACAAAAGCAGATTATTCATCATCTTATAGAAATATCGATAATATTCTCGAGCCATCAACCATCACATTGAAAGCGAGTGTGGAAGCCAAGTTTTTAAATTATAAATTTCGACAGATTAATTTTGAAATTGAAATGAAAAATAAGAATATTCATCAATTTAGTTTCACTTTAAAGGGAATTAATAAATCATATCTATGCGTTGTATAGTACTATTATTTCTGATTTTAAGTGCATTTTCTCATGCTCAAAAAACAGTTTCATTTGTTGGAATTGATAGCGCATCCTATGTTCAGTTTCAGAATAACGATTACCGTTCGTTAAAAAAGACAACTAAAAAAGCATTGAGAGAAAAAGTTGATTTTTACTATTTAAGAATGCGAATAGGCATACTAGCTTACAATAAACAGAATTATGATTTAGCGATAAAGCATTTAGAAATAGCTTATGGCATGAATCCTGCTGATACAACTGCTCAAGAATATCTATATTATTCTTACTTATTTTCTAACAGGGTTGAAAATGCAAATAAATTAGCAAGTACATTTTCTTCAGATTTACAATTGAAAATTGGGTATACAGTGAAAAAAATAGACAGTTTTTCAATAGGTTTGGCAGCTTTTACAAATAATAACTTCACGACCCAAATGAAGAATTATGTCGTAAATCCCTACAAGCATGGTCATTCAACGATCAATGGTTCGACGATCGGTTTAAGTTTTTCAATAGAAAACACCTATAAGTCGAGAACTAAGTTGTATAATAGATTATCTATTTTTAATACTCATTCTATTGGTGTGGAGCAATTTGCATCGCAGGGGACTATGTTTCCAGCTTCTAGTAAAACACAGAATTATTCTCCCTTGCAGTTGCAGTATAATTTCGGTCTTAGCCACCAAACTCAAAAAGGATTTCAATTTAGTGGTGGACTAGGATTTTATAATACGACACTGTATGAACTTTTAGGTCAGCCGGTCCCACCTGAATTTATGAAACCTCCTAAAATCCATTATATCGATTCAAAGACAACGTATAATAACTTTTCTTTTTCTGGAACAATCGGTAAGAGAATGAAATATATTTCGCCTTCTTTTTCAATCTCATTGAGTGATTTGCATAATGTAAAACAAAAACAAATGGAATTTTCGGCAACGTATTTTCCTTTTGGCAATGTTAATTTTTATCTAGGAGCTGCTTTTGCTTTGATTAATAATGATGGTAATGAACAGCATGTAATAACTCAGAAAATAGGAGCAAAAGTTACCAAAAAAATGTATGTAGATGCAATTTTTTCTATTGGAGATCATTCGAATTATATTACGAGCAATGGGTTTGTTGTATACAATACTGCAGATGCAATTTTATCTAACTGGAATGTGAATGCCCATTTTTATATCAAGAAAATTGAATTAACGATAGGTTATAGTAAGCAAATGAGACAAGGTCAATATGATCAATATAACTCATTTAGCTCAAAAGACGCGATAAGAACAAAATACAGTTATACGAATAATAACATAATGACCACAATAAAATGGAATTTCTAAAAAAAATAGTAGTTGCAGCTTGCCTTGTTTTTTCAAGTCAATTATTTGCACAAGACAGTAAAGAATTGCAAACTGCTTTTTCTAAAAGCTATGCATACGAGGCAAAATATCAATACGAAGAGGCAATTAAGGTCATGAAAGAGTTGTATAGTGAAAAATCATATCCTATTAATATAAGGTTAGGATGGTTGAATTATATAAATAAAAATTATGGTTCGGCCATTGTTTATTATCAAAAAGCAAGTTCTATTATGCCCTCTTCTGCGGAAGCACTTTGGGCAATGTTGTCTCCTCAGATTGCTCTAGAAAAATGGGTAGATGTGGAGAAGACCTATTTTTCGATCTTGAAATTAGAGCCTAGAAATGCTAGCGCTCTTTATAAATTGGGTTTGATATATTATTATAGAAAAAATTATACATCAGCAAAAAAATATTTTGATGTCGCTTTAAATCTATATCCACTTGATTATAATACCTTATTGATGAGTGCATGGACAAATTATTTCTTAGGAAATTTGAATGAGGCTAAAATCCTTTTTAATCGCATATTATTGCTGTATCAGACTGATGCATCTGCTTTAGAAGGTCTTAGTTTAATTAAATAAGCGTATATTTAGACTTAAAAAAAGAATTATAAATCGTTTAAAAATAGATAACAATGAAAAATTTTAAAAAAATAGCACTTGTTTTTTGTTTATTACTCGCTGCTAATTCATTTTCGCAAGACACGCCCAATGCCTGCACCAATAGCTTTATACTCGAATCTAAATTTATGTATTCAGAAGCTATAAAATCAATGAATGATATTTATTCTGAAAAATCATATTTTATGAATGCGCGATTGGGTTGGTTGTATTATTTAAAAAAAGAATATGTAACATCCATTTCATATTATAAGAAAGCTGTTCTATTAAATCCAAAAGCTACCGAGCCATTGTGGGGGATTGCATTGCCTCAAATTGCTCTTCAACAATGGGTGGATTTAGAAAATACGTATTTAACAATTGTGCGATTGGATCCAAAAAACTCATTGGTAAATTATAGATTAGGGATGAATTATTATTACAAGAAAAATTACGTGGAAGCTTTGAAATATTTTGATGTCTCATTAACGCTTTACCCTACAGATTATGACGCTATGAATATGACAGCATGGACGAATTATTTTCTAGGAAAAAAGGAAGAAGCAAAAATATTATTTACAAGAATTCTATTGATGTATCAAACGGACGCTTCCGCTTTAGAAGGTTTGGCTTTATGTAATAAATAGTTGAAATCATATGAAGTTAAGAAAAGAAGATTTAGAAGTCGTTAATTCCTATAATAAAAACACTTTAATGGAAGTGTTGGGAATTAAATGTATTGAAATAGGAGATGACTATGTTGTTTCAACAATGCCTGTCGATCATCGGACGCATCAACCTATGGGCCTTCTTCACGGAGGAGCGAGTGCTGCCCTAATTGAAAGTATAGGATCCGTTGGTTCTACGTTACTACTTGACTTGTCGAAAGAAAATCCGGTTGGACTAGAAGTAAATGCAAATCACGTAAGTGCGGTTAAAAGTGGTATGGTCAAAGCGATTGGGAAAATTGTACATGCCGGAAAAAGAACTCATTTGTGGCAAGTTGATATTTTTGATATGGAGACAGATAAGCTAGTTTGTACCGGCCGATTAACAATTATGATTGTACCTAGAAAATAGTGTCAGAAATTTTAAAATATAGGATTCCCGGAAATCCAAGAATCTCTCAAACAGGTAATTTTCACCAATTAAAATCGATACGAGAAGCGAATGGGTTTGTTATTTCTTCCTATCTAAATGATAAATTTTTTGAATTTTCACCATCAACTGCTCCATTTTCCTCTGCTAATTTCAATTGCGATAAACCTTCTGTTATTGATAAAGAAAAATATTTAATACTAGCTAAATCCTTCTTGGATAGCATTGTGGAGAAAAAAATAAAAAAAGCCGTTTTATCTAGAATCAAAAAAGTACCGTTTGATGAAAATAAAATTAATGACCTTTTTGATGCTTTATGTGATGCGTATCCGACTGCTTTTGTGTACCTTATTTCTGGTCTAGAAGTAGGGACTTGGATAGGAGCCTCGCCTGAAACGTTGTTGCATGTGTCTGCAAATTCTGCTTTTACGATGTCACTCGCAGGTACAAAGCCACTTTCGAAGAAAGCAACAGCCTGGGGCGAAAAGGAGCAAAGGGAGCAAGCATATGTAACGGATTTTATTGAAGAAAAAATACGTGCTCAAGGAATAGAAAATCTTGAAATTATTGGTCCGTATGATTTGGAGGCAGGTCCCGTTTTACATTTAAGGACGGATATTAATTTTGATATGGAAAATCAGAAAAGTATCGATATTGCTTTAAAATTACATCCAACTCCAGCGGTTAGTGGCTTACCGCAAAAAGAGTCAATTGATTTAATAAATTCTAAAGAACTGCATGACCGTGAATTTTATGCTGGAATGATCGGTCTCATTGCACAACATTCTACGTCCTTGTATGTCAATCTTCGATGTTGTCAAATACAAAAAGGGAATGCTTATTTGTATTTGGGTGGAGGTTATACTGCCGATTCCGTTCCAGAATTAGAGTGGGAAGAAACGGAGAATAAAAGCAGAACACTTTTGAATATTATCGAAACACTTTAGATGTTAGACCGCTATCTGTCCTAGATTGCAGATCGCTTCGCTCTTAGACTTATGAGCTGTGTTTGAAAATTTACTTAGTCTTTAGATCTTTCAGTCTTGTATCTTTCAGTCTTGTATCTTTCAGTCTAAAAGTAAAGCGATCTAATGTCTTGCTGTCTTTCGTCTAAAATATTAAAATATTCCCTACTTTTACACCTATGAAGTCAAGTAACAAAAAAGCAGTGCAGATTCTTGTGGAACAATGTATTTCACATGGAATGAAACATGTTGTTTTTTCGCCGGGATCGAGGAATGCTCCTTTTATTGTTGCTTTCGACGAACATCCAGATGTGGCATGCGTTGTCATTCATGATGAGCGCAGTGCGGCTTTTTATGCAATGGGAATGGCTCAACAATTGAATGAACCTGTAGGCGTAATTTGCACCTCCGGTTCTGCCGTTTTGAATTATTATCCAGCTGTCGCAGAAGCATATTATCAAGGAATTCCATTAGTGGTAATTTCTGCTGATCGTCCTGTTGAGTGGGTTGATCAGGGCGATGGGCAAACGATTGTTCAAGATACTATTTTTAAAAATCACATTCGCTATTCTTGCACTTTAAATGAAGAAGTAAATCAGCCCGATGATAATTGGTATGTAGAACGTGAAATTTCTACCGCTTTTAATCACGGAAATGGAAATTGGAAAGGACCTATTCATATCAATATGTCATTTCATGAGCCATTGTATGGAACCGTTGAGATTGAATCGCAAGAACGGAAGATGATTAAGTCCATGACACCTTTTTTTCAATTGACATCTTCTCAAGAAATAGAATTGAAAGCGATTTGGGAAAATTCTCCTAAAAAGATGATTCTTTGTGGACAAATGGGAATTAATAAAGCGTTATTGGAGCAATTAAAACAATTTTCTGATGACACCTCTATTGTCGTGATGGTTGAAAATACATCAAATCAGGTTCATCCATCTTTTGTTCATTGCATTGACCGCACTTTGAATGCTCTTTCAGCAGAGGAATTAGAAGATTTTGCACCTGATTTATTAATTACTTTTGGAGGTGCCATCGTTTCAAAGCGAATCAAATCATTTCTAAGAAAGTACAAAGCAAAGCATCATTGGAAAGTTGGATTTGAATTCCCGTATATGGATACCTACCAATCGTTAACGCATACGTTCGAATGCAGTCCAATTGCTTTAGCAACAATAATTAATTCATTTGGCACCACAAGAAATAGTAGTAATTATGGCTCAAAATGGAAGCAAAAAGATTTTGTAGTGCAAGATAAGTTGGCTTCTTTTTATGATAATATTCCTTACTCGGATCTAAAAGTATTTGAAACGATTTTAGATTATATTCCAGAGATGTCGCATTTACACATGGCGAATAGCTCCGTTGTAAGGTATTGTCAGTTATTTGATCCAATTGCAAGTATTAATTATTGGAGTAATAGAGGGACGAGTGGAATCGATGGAAGTGCAAGTACTGCTTTTGGCGCGGCTTCTATCGATAAATCAAGTTGGAATACATTGATTACGGGTGATATTTCTTTCTTTTATGACAGCAATGCTTTTTGGAATAATCATCTAAGTTCAAATATTCGAATTTTTATGATTAACAATGGGGGAGGAGGGATTTTTAAAATTATTCCAGGACCAAGTTCTACCAATCAATTAAATAATTATTTTGTGGCCGAACATTCTTTTTCTGCCGAATATATTTGTAAAGCATTTGCTGTTGATTATTTCAACGCAAATTCTATTTCAGAAATTGAAGGTCAAATGGAACCATTCTTTCAATATGAAGAAAATGGAAGACCTAAATTGATGGAAATATTTACGCCAGCCGAAATAAATCACACAATTTTAGAAGATTTTTTTACTTCAATGAGCTGAAGAGAGTTGATTTTAATATACTGGAAAGTAGCGTTTTATAGAATAGAAAATTAAACTTTAATTCCTTCCCTTAGCGCCCCTTCTTTTAATGAACATCTTGAAATCATTGTTCTGGAAATACCTAATTTTTCGATCACCCACTTTGTTTTTACAGCGGCAATAGGAGCCATTTTTTTTCGAATAGGAATAATAAATTCATTTGTATCTCTATCTTGTTGTGTTGAAAATATAACCCAATCAATCATATGATTAAGCGTCTTCATTGGTATTTCGCTACATTTTAATTTATCAGGAAAAGGTTGACTATAAATTAATTCATAAAACGTTTCAAAACTTCCAGAGGCACCGATCAAAAGTTCTTCCTGCTTTCCATCAAAAAACCCATCTGCTTTATTATCGAGCCAATTAGTAATGGATAAAATATCTTGATCTGTCAGTGGATCACTTAATTTTAGTTCTTGAAAAATTCGCGATACACCAATATTTAAACTCACCAAATCAGTAATTCCTTCTTTGTTTGCAAAAATAAACTCGGTACTTCCGCCACCAATATCCATAATCACGCCAGGATTTCGGAAGTCATATGACCAAAGAACACCCTTGTAAATTAAATCGGCCTCTTTTTCTCCCGAAATAATATTTACACTGATACCAAGTTCATCCTTTATTTGCTTGATAAATAGGTCAGAATTGGTTGCATCTCGAAGCGCAGAAGTTCCAAAAGCATTAATAACTTCAACTTTATGATGAATGCACATAAAATTAAAATGGCGCAATGCACGTATTCCACGATCGAAAGCCTCCGGTGAGATAATATTGCTATTAATTCCTCCCATTCCGAGCGCAACACCTTCTTTTTCAGAGTGAATCACAGTAAATTTAGAATCCATGACATCAGCTATCAATAAATTGAAAGTGTTTGTGCCAAGATCTATTACTGCTGTCTTCATACTTATTTAAATGTAAATCTACTCTTCTTTAGAAGTGAATAAAGGTATTCATCAATCGTATTATTAAATATGATGATCATTACAAATTTAACCGATAGTTTTATAATTACAAGGTTTTGGTCGTATTTATCTTGCGAATGATACCAGGACACTTCAATAAAATAATTGTATCCACTTAACCTGATTTTTACTATTTTAAATTATATATAATATTGATATACAATAATATATATAATTATATTGAAGCTTAAAAGTTACGTTTTAAAAAATCATGATTAAGTAGAGGGAATAAATTCGTTGCACATTAAAAAAAAAAGCCAATTTCAATTCAGTTTAACTTCGCTGATTATTTTATTATTGACTTATGTTACATAAATTCTCTGGAGCTCTGGAGCTCTGAATTTCTCTATTAAAACTAACTGCTGTCAATTCTTCATCCATCTAAATAAGTGTTTCAATCTCACTCGATGTCCAAATTGCAAAATACCGTTTGAGTATATTCTTCCTGCCAAATTTAACACTGCAAGAGAAGAAATAAGTAAGATGAAAAGCGATAGGAATAATTCATAAGCATGCCCTATTTTGTATCCTTGTGAGAGTTTTACCATCACTACTACTGGAGATGTAAACGGTAAATAATGAAAGACAGTGGCCATTGTACTTTCTGGGTTGTTTAAGGTGAAATAACCACTATACAAAGCGAAAAAAAGCATAAAAATTAGAGGAAGAACGAATTGTTGACCATCGCTTTCAGACCCCGTTGAAGCCCCAATCGCAGCAAAAAGTGAACCGTAAAAGAAATAGCCGATAATAAAAAACAAAAAGAAATACGTTGTCATACCTAAAAAATTGATTCTCTCATATACTAGCTGAACAAATTCATTGTATTCTCTAGCTGAAAACATTTGTTCTTGACTGCTTTGATTAAGAATTTCTTGTGTAAGCTGCTGCGTGTTCATATTTGATGCATCATACAAATCTGGAAACAAGTTTTCCCGCATAAAAAAGAGTCCTAAACCAATAAGTGATGTCCAAATTAGAAATTGACAAAAAGCGGCTATTCCAATTCCAACAATTTTCCCTAACATCAATTGTTTAGGACTTAGACACCCCAATAAAACTTCAACGATTCGATTACTTTTTTCTCGAGAAATACTTCTTAAAATGGTCATTCCAAAAAGGAAAATAAAAATAAAAATGATTGTTCCGTAGAAAAGTCCCACCCATCCATCGATGTTTGAAGATTCATCATTTGGATCATAAACATTTTTAAATGAGACATTGATCGGCTGTTTTATTTTCCTGAATTCAGAGATTGAAAAGCGCGTGAATTGACCAACTAACACTTCTTCCAATCTACGTTCCATCTGATATTGAATCCTTGTTTGCATGCGCATAGAAGGTTTTTCTCTAAAAAAAACAAAGGCTGTTTTATTGGATAAAATCTTTTCATTTATTTCTAAGATTGCATCGAATTTTTGATAAATTTTTGCTTTTTCAAATTCCTTGGTTTCAATATATCCATCTGCAAACAAGTAATCTATTGACGCATCTTTAGAGGAGGCAATTTTACCTTCCATAATGTTTGCAGGATCAGCAATCAACACGTTCCAATGCTGTTTGGATTGTCCACCCATAGCAAAAAGAATATAAATTAGACATAAAATAATCAGCGGACCAACTACCGACATTACTATAAATGAGCGAGCTCCCAAACGTTCCTTTAGTTCTCTAAGAGCAATTATCCAACTATTTTTCATTCCGAAATCTCTTTTGGTTGAACTAAATCTATAAATATTTCTTGCATGGAAGGTAAAACTTCCCAAGCAGCCTCCATGTTAATTTGGCCAATTAGAACTTTTAGCAAATCATCAAATTTATTGTCGCCGCGCATTTTTACCCGAACGATAAATTTGTCATCTCCTAAAATTTCTTTATCAACAATCTCGAAACCAGTCCAAAGAGCGTTCACAAAAGCAATCATGCTACCTCTAAATTTGATAGCATATTCATTCTTTTTACGCTCTTCTTGTAAGGTTGAAATTTTACCTTCAATTATTTTTTTTGACTCATGAATTAAGACAACTCTGTCGCAAATTGCTTCCACACTTTCCATGTTGTGCGATGAAAGAATAATTGTTTTACCTTTTGCTTTCATCTCAATTAATTCCTGCTTAATCAATTCAATATTGATAGGATCAAAACCACTAAAAGGTTCGTCTAAGATTAATAATGACGGTTCATGCAGAATAGTGCAAATAAATTGAACTTTTTGAGCCATTCCTTTTGAAAGTTCTTCAATTCTTTTATCTCTCCAATTTTGAATTTTGAATTTTTCTAACCAATAATCAAGTTTTTGTTTAACGTCTGCTTTTGTTAATCCTCTTAATTGACCTAAAAATAACGCATGACTTTCAACGGTCATATTTTTATACAAACCTCTCTCCTCTGGTAAATAACCGATATTACTAAGGTGTTTTTGGCTCATAATATCCCCATTGAAGCGAATTACACCTTTATTGGGAACAATAATTTTATTAATAATTCGAATTAGTGTTGTTTTTCCTGCTCCATTAGGCCCAAGCATACCAAAAATCTCTCCCTTGTTGATGGTCATTGACACATCATCCAAAGCAATTTTTTGGTTAAATGATTTTGATATATTTTGAATTTCTAACATTTTTAAAGACTTTAGATTTTTAGACAATAGAAATGAGACTTTAATGTCGGATTTTATTCTAAAATTCAAATTTAATTAGATGTGAAGATAAGAAAAAATGTCTAATGTGTAAATTCTATAAATCTATTGTCTTCTAAATTTCGCAATCGATTCTATGTGACCAGTATGAGGGAATTGGTCAACAAAAGAAAGTTTGTCTAATTCATATCCAGCACCAAGCAATGTTTCTGTATCTCTTGCCTGAGTGGATGGATTACAAGAAATATAAACGATGTTTTTCGCTCCTAGATCGATTACTTTTAAAAGCGTTTTTGGAGCGATACCAGCTCGTGGAGGGTCTAAAATTATTGTCCCTATTTTGCCTTGATAAGTAGGGAATTCTTTCAAAAATTTACCTACATCTGCAGCAAAGAATTCGATCGTGGATATATTATTTCTTTTAACATTTTTTCGTGCATCTAAAATGGCTTCTTCGACAATATCAACACCAATAATTTTCACATCACTTTTTCGAGTGGTTAATATTTGACCAATAGTACCGGTTCCACAAAATAAATCCATAATTACTTCATTGGACTTAATTTCACTTTCAAATACATAATCTAACGCTTTATTATAGAGTCTTTCCGCGCATTTAGGGTTTGTTTGAAAGAAACTTTCCATACTGATTTCAAAAGACAAACCTATCAACTTCTCAATTACTTTGTCTTCTCCATAAAGCAAACGAATTGATCCATTTTCAATTTTTGCTCGATCGGCTACGTTGTCATTGATGGTGTGTTGAAATCCTGCTAATCTCTTACCAAGAATTTTTTGTAGAAATTGAGAGAATGCTTTAGCATCAAATTTTTCTATATTTTCAGATGAGGTGACGAGATTTATCAATAATTGATCTTGAAAAAAAGATTTTCTAACAACAATATGCCTATAAAAACCTGTTTTTTGAGGTGGATGCCAAGCAGGTAGATCTGTTGATTTTAGAAAATTTCGAATATCAATCAAAACAGTTTCCATTTGTTCATCAAAAAGACCACTTGGTTTATTCAAGCTTTCCACTTTCCACCATGTACCTCTTCTTTTGAATCCGAGAGCAAACGAATTATCTATTTCTTCGCCTGTAGAAGGAACATGTTCTATGCAGGAAAAGCTATATTCCATCTTATTTCTATAGTAGAAATGTTCAGGAGATGAAATAAATTCATCGAATACATCTTCAATATTTGGAATTTTCCCAATTCTTTTAAAAAGTTCTAAAGTAGTTTCTTTTTTCGCTTTTTCCTGTAAATGAATCGGTACAAATATATACGGGCCACCAGAAATCTCTTGAAATGAATTGATTACCTCTAATTCAGATCTCTCCAGTATATCGATTAATTTAGCCTCGGCATATTTTTTTTTCTTTTTTTCAATACGAGCTTTAATTCGTTGACCAGGGAAAGAATTATCGACAAAAACGACGTAAAACCCATCTTCTGTGGGAACTTTTGCAATTCCTCTACCACCAAATGAATAATCTGTAATAGTTAATTCAACAACTTCTCCTCTATGAAACACGTATCTTATTTTAGTTTATTATTTGTCTTTATTGATTATATCTTGAATGGTTTTCTTCTCTAATATGTTTAAGGTTTCATCCCTAACTTCCTCCATAACAAATCGAAGTCCACAGGATGTTTCATCGTCACATTCATCGCAAGGCTCGTAGTAATTTTTGCTAGCACAAGGAAGTAAAGCGATGGGGCCATTAAATAATCTTATTATAGTAGATAGTTGAATTTCAGAAGGCTTCTTACGGGTAAAATAACCTCCACCTTTCCCCATTTTTGAACCTAAAATTCCATTTTTTTTCAAATCTAAAAGAATGGTTTCCAGAAATTTTCTTGGAATATTAGCCTCTTTAGCAATATCAACAATCAAAGTCGGTTGAGTTGGGTCTTTCTTCGCCAGGCACGTTAACGCATGAATGGCATATTTGGTTTTCTTTGAAAGCATATTCTACATTTTAATTTAGACCAAATATATTCATTGCTCTTTCAATTCAGTCCTCTGATAATTCCTTTATCTGAAGTATCTATAAATCCTAAAATATTTTTTCTAATATCTGAATCTGGTATTGTTTCTAAAATAGCAGCAATTCCTTTTGTGACATTGTTATTTTGAACATATAAAATTCTATAAATATCCTCAATCTCACGCACTTGCTCATCTGAAAAACCTCTTCGTCTTATTCCTACAGAATTAACTCCTGCATAGGTTAATGGTTCACGTGCCGCTTTGATAAAAGGTGGTACATCTTTTCTGATTAACGAAGCTCCGCCAACAAACGCATGTGCACCAACATGTACGAATTGTTGAGCTACTACTGTACCTTCAAGAATAGCAAAATCGTCAATAACAACATGTCCAGATAATCCAACATAACTAGCTAGAATGACATTATTACCTATTTGACAATCATGCGCAACATGCACATATGTCATTAAAAGGCAATTATTTCCGATGCGAGTCGCTAATCTATCTTTTGTTCCGCGGTGAATCGTGACACATTCACGAATGGTAGTATTGTTTCCGATTTCAACGGTTGTGTATTCACCATCAAATTTTAAATCTTGAGGTATTACACCAATTACAGCACCTGGAAAAATTTCGCAATCTTCCCCAATTCTTGTTCCAGGGTAAAGAGAAACATTTGAATGTATTATTGATCTTGCCCCAATTTTTACATCATCGTGAATGGTTGTGAAAGGACCAATTTTCACATCTAATCCGATTGTTGAATCTGGAGATATACTTGCTAAATTGCTTATCATATGATCTCTGCTTTATCATGCACTATTTCTACTTTATCTTTCACAATTTGTGCTAGCATTTCAGCTTCCATAACCACAATGCCATTCACATATGCTTTTCCTCCCATTTCCACTAAACCTCTTCTTATCGGAGAAAGTAAGTTTAATTCAAAAACTACGGTATCCCCTGGCACCACTTTGGATTTAAATTTTACTTTATCTATTTTCATAAAATAAGTGGAATATAAATGAGGTTCCTCCACTTTACTTAATGCAAATATTCCACCCACTTGTGCCATTGCTTCAATTTGTAAAACACCGGGAAAAACAGGGTTTCCAGGGAAGTGCCCCGTGAAAATTGGCTCATTCATGGTGATGTTTTTTACACCGATAATATTATCTTCATTAATTTCCATGATTTTATCAACCATTAAAAAAGGATAACGATGCGGCAACATTTTTTCGATGTCAATAATATTAAAAAGAGGTGTTTTTGTTAAATCGAAATGCCTAGGCGCTTTTAATTGAACTTTAAAGTGATTTTTAATCATTTTAGCAAAGCGAACATTTCCTGAATGTCCTGGTCTTGCTCCAAGAATATGTGCTTTTAAAGGTTTTCCAACTAAGGCTAAATCCCCTATAATATCAAGTAATTTATGACGTGCAGGTTCATTTTCAAACTGTAATTTGATTGTATTCAAAACACCAATTCCATCCAATGAAATCTTTAATTCCTCCTTTTTCAATAACTTAGCTAAATTGTCAAGTTCTTCTTGGGAAACATCTGTCCGTTCAACCAAAACAATGGCGTTGTCTAAATCACCTCCTTTAATTAAATTATTTTTAGCTAAAAACTCTAATTCACGAAGAAAAACAAAAGTTCTACATTTAGCTATTTCTTCCTTGAATTCACTAATATCATATATTCCCGCATGCTGTGTCCCTAATACAGGTGATTTATAATCTACCATTACGGTAACCCTATAAGCTGGGTCTGGAATAGCTAAAAATTCAATACCTTTTTCTATATCTTCAAATTTTAGAATTTCATTTAATTCAAGATATTCTCTATCAGCTTCTAGTTCTGAATAGCCTACTTTTTCAAATGCATTAACAAATAATAATGAACTTCCATCCATAATTGGAATCTCAGGGCCGTCAATTTTAATTAACGCGTTATCCACCTGCATTCCGTATAGAGCTGCTAATACATGTTCAGTGGTGTATACTCTAACACCATTATGTTCTAAAGTGGTTCCGCGGTCCGTTGCAACCACCAAATCACAATCAGCATTAATTATTGGTTGATTTTCTAGATCAACACGTTGGAATTTATATCCATGATTAGCAGGTGCCGGACAAATTTCAATATTTACTTTTTCTCCAGTATGTAGTCCAATTCCACTTAATAAGACAGCTTCTTTTAATGTTCGTTGCTTTTCAGCCATTCTATATTTTTGCTTTAGTTAATTCTTTTAATTTATTTTCTAAATCTTGAAGTCGATTTAATATTTGAGGTAATTTTCTAAACCCAAAGTATGATTTTTTAAAATCTTCCAAAGGAATACCTGGAGAACCCATTAATGTATCTGCTTTTTTTACAGTGGATGGAATTCCAGACTGTGCAACTATTTTTGTACCATCAGCAATGTGAAGATGTCCGCCAATTCCGCTTTGTCCGCCAATCATTACTCCTTTACCAATTTTAGCTGAACCGGAAACACCGACCTGAGCTGCCATAACTGTATGCTCTCCCACATCAGCATTGTGACCTATTTGTACTAGATTATCTAATTTCACTCCTGTTCGGATAAATGTTGAACCCATTGTAGCTCTGTCGATTGTAGAGTTAGATCCAATTTCAACATTATCTTCCAAAATGACATTTCCAATTTGAGGTATCTTTTTATATTCCCCATTTTCATTAGGGGCAAATCCAAAACCATCAGCACCAATGATTACTCCAGCGTGCAAAATACAATTGTTACCAATTATGCAATCCGCATAGACCGTAGCTCCCGGGTGAAGTATGCAATTATCTCCAATCGTGACATTTTCCCCTACGTAAACATGCGGATAAAGCACGACATTATTTCCGATTTTTGAGCCATCCCCAATATACCCAAAAGCACCTAAATAAAGATCGGTTCCTACAGAAGCCGACTCCGAAATAAAAGAAGGCGATTCAATTTTGGGCTGTTTCTTTTTCATTTGGTCATAGAACTCAAGTAACTTTGCAAAGCACGAATAGGCATCTTCTACTTTTACGAGCGTCAATGTTGCAGGAAGAGGTTTTGAAGGCGTGAAACTATCGTTAACAATGCAAATAGAGGCTCCAGTTGTATAAATAAATTCTTCATATTTAGGATTAGATAGAAAAGAAAGGGTTCCAATTGTCCCCTCTTCAATTTTAGATAATCCTTTTACGGCAACGTCTGAATTACCGACAACTTGGCCATTTAATATGCCTGCTATTTGTTCTGCTGAAAATTCCATTGCTCAAATTTATAAAAAACTATAGTTCTATCCTCCTAAATAACGATTGAATTATCAACAACGTTTGTTTTAGAAAATTATTCGCAACTATTTTTGAAGGGAATAACAAAGTTGGTGATATTTAATTTGTTCTTGTACCAAATCACATTAGCTCCAATTTTTCTGCCTTTATTATCTGTAAAAACTAAGTAATGATCAGGTTTTGGTGTTGCTCGCAGATGTGATTTCGAATAGTCGATTTTCCCCGATTTTTTTAAATATTTTAAAATATCCTTTGGATTAATTAAACCTAAGACATCTTGCTGACAGCTAACACTTGCACTAGAATCAGGAAATATTAGATTATCATCATTTGGGAAATAGATTAAATCACCAAATCCGCCCCTTGTATTTTTAATTTTCAATGCATTTTTTTTCGAGAAATGAATTTCTGAGATAAAACTTTCTTTCGCAAGTGTAAAGAAAAATTTCATTTTTCCATGCGAAGGAATTTCTTTTTCAACCACATAAACTTTCGGATTACCTTCTTTTTTGCTTTCATCGAAAAGAACTTCTCCATCATTCAAGACCAATGTGAGGTCTTTTTTCGTTAAACCAAAGTTCTTTAATTGATTTTCTTCTGATTCAGGTAATACCAAAACCCTATCTAAGATACTGTTTTTAACTCGATTATCTGGAAGCCAGCTGCACCCTCGATTTTGAAAAAAGAAAACAACAAAAATAAGTCCAATACCAAAGCCTATTCCGTAATATTTTAATCTACTGAAAAAAGAATCCATTTTATTTTATTTTGAAAGTAAAGATAGGTATATTTCAGACGAAAAGACACAAGATTTCAAGTATAAATTTAGGACAAAAAAAAAGACACGCATTTAATCACGTGTCTTTTAAAAAGTCTTAAAACCCTTCAGTCTTGTATTATTATCAGTTCAATAATGCTTCTAATTTAGCTGCTAATTGTGCTTTTGGAACTGCACCTACAGATTTATCAGCAACTTCGCCGTTCTTAATAAATAGGATAGTAGGAATATTTCTCACTCCAAATGACCCTGAAACTCCTGGATTTTCATCAACGTTCACTTTCCCTATAATTGCTTTTCCTTCATATTCAGTGTGCAATTCATCAACGATTGGTCCAACCATTCGACAAGGTCCACACCATTCAGCCCAAAAATCAACTAAAACGGGTAATTTAGAATTTAATACTACTTCTTCGAAGTTTGCGTCTGTAATTTCAACTGCCATAATCTATTTTTATTAATTTGTTAATCGTTTTATTGTGCAAAGTTAATTCTTCTCCCTTCATTTATCAATAATTTTGCCAAGTAAAATATGCTGTCAAATTGGCATCCTATTTTTTAGAAAAGATTTTAGATCGCTGCGCTTTTAGATATTAGACTGCCATACTCCTAGAATGCTTAGCTTTGTCTATGAGTTCCTACAAAAGGAACGGTCTAAAGTCTAAAAATCTAATGTCTTATAAAGTCTAATTTTCAATGGTGAATCTTTTCATTGTTTTTTGGTTATCTGTTTCTAATTGATAGAAATACGTTTGATTCGGAACAGTTTTGGTATCAAAGCGAACTATTTTTCCTCCTTCAGAGATTAGTTCTTCATAAATTTTAGAGTGAAAACTTAAATCGTCATTTAGAAGATTAATAATTACATTTCTTTCTCTTTTTGTTGTGAAATAGAATTCAACTTCTCCTTTTGCTGGATGCGTTTCAAGCTCATTTAATAAGCAATAGTCGTCAGGAGCGATTTCTCTCTTTCCTAGATAGGCAAGAAATTTTTTGTAGGAAATTACAAGCAGTAATAGTCCCAAACTTACCCCAAGTACACCAAGTACTACTTTTACGATGCTAAATCCCATTAATAGTGTCATAGTGCCATCAGTCCTTTAATTTTTGTAGCATTTTCATATTTTTCAATGATAGAATCGACATCTAACATTAATTCTTTTATGCTGATACTTGCAAATTTACCAGTTTTTGATTCATGAATCGTAATCTCTGCAGATTCTTCATTAAATAAAGCGATTGTGAGCGCTATATTTTCGGATGTATTTGGAAAGATGAACTTGAACATATACACGTTGGGCCATTCTTCCAATTCTAATTGTTTCCGAAGGTTTAAATACGGATCAGCCATTATTTTCTAATTTTCGGCACAAAGATAATCGTTTAGCTTCGTGGATTAACAAAATAGGTGAAATGTTTCTTTTGGAATTTAAATCGTCGAATGTAAATCCCCCTAGCTTATTGAATTCTTGGATTGCTAATAATAATTCCATTGGATCAATTTCCTTGGAGATCGCAATTTCTTTTTCAATGAAATCTTCCTCAATCGTCCAATTTTGATAATAGCTGCTTCGCAGTTGCAATAGTTCATGTATCAGAGCAGATAATTCAGGCACAGTAGTACTTTGTGAAATTTTATTTTTCAACAAATTTAAGTTCTGCTGATAATAATTAAATGTTTCTAAAATTGAATCAGAAATGGAATGCTTTAGATCTATAGATTTTGTGTGATGTATTTCAAGTTGACCAGAAAAAAATAAATAGGAGGAATGCATTTGCTTCATTTTTTTTTCTTTTGCTAAAAACACCTTATGAAATGGAGGCGAAGAAAGAAAGAATTGCTTGTATTCAAAAACGCGTTGTTCATAGAGATCCTCTATATCTTCATCTTCCGAGTGCGGGAAGAATAGAAAGGCCTCTTCCTTCGTCATATGAATTAATTATTCGGAGTAGGATTATGGTTTCTTTGATTTTTCCGCATTTTTATGTTCATGAACTCAATGATCAGCGAGAATGCCATTGCGAAATAGATATAATTTTTATTGATTTCGTATGCAAAAGATTCACCAATTAAAATTACGCCAATAGCTACTAGAAAAGCCAAAGCAATCATTTTTATAGAAGGACGCCCATTGATGAAATCACTCACTTGTTTAGCGAAAATCAACATGATTATCATAGAAATAATCACAGCTAAATATATGATAATCATAGGGTTTGCATGTAATTCTTTTTGTATGCTAGTGGTCAATCCGATGGCTGTTATTATTGAGTCAAAACTAAAAACGATATCTATTAGAACGATTTGAAGTATTACAGCGGATAAATTGTCTTTCTTCTTTTTTTCTTTTGCATCAAGCCCTTGAATGCTTTCTAACATCTCTTGTCCGCTTTTGTAAACTAAAAATAATCCACCTACTAATAAAACTAAATCATGTCCGCTAAAAAATTTCATACCTGCTATCGTACCTAAAGAATACGTGAGACTCATCAACCATGCAGCAATTGTAAGCAGTAATAAACGAACGATTAAAGCTAGTGCTAAGCCTATTTGTCTGGCTATTTTTTGATTTTTAGCTTGTAGTTTGTCAGTTATAATTGAGATGAAAATAATATTATCTATTCCTAAAATGATTTCCAAAAAGGTTAGCATGAGAAGGTAGAAAAGACCATCTACTGTTGTTAAAACTGAAAAATCCATTACTATTTTACTATTATTATTTGAGTGTAAAAGTAATAAAAGAAATTGAACTCCGGACTAAAACTATCAAGATTTAATCAAGTAACTAATGAATTATAGAGCTAAATAAAATAGGGGAAAGTAGCTGCTAGTATGGTTTTATCTTAATTGTCTTTTGTGCGATTGTGTGACTTCTAACTATAAGACTTTTGTCTAAAAAAGAGAGATAACTTCGAAAATTATAATTACTTTTGTTACACATTATACATTTTATGGAAAGCACATTGAACCAAGAAGCAACTTTAGAACAAGCAGTAGAGCTTGGATTACGCCCGGATGAATTTGGAATGATCAAAGAAATTTTAGGTAGAACACCTAATTTTACTGAGACGAGCGTGTATTCTGTTATGTGGTCTGAACATTGTTCTTACAAAAATTCAATTTATTGGCTAAAACAATTACCAAAAGAAGGTCCGCATATGCTTGTAAAAGCAGGTGAAGAAAATGCTGGAATGGTCGATATTGGGAATGGTTTAGGATGTGTTTTTAAAATAGAGTCCCATAATCACCCAAGCGCATTGGAGCCTTATCAAGGCGCAGCTACAGGTGTTGGAGGGATCAATCGTGATATTTTCACCATGGGCGCTCGGCCAATAGCACAACTTAATTCACTACGTTTTGGTAATATTGAATTAGATCGTACCAAATGGTTGGTCAAAGGTGTGGTGAAAGGTATTGGTGATTATGGAAATGCTTTCGGAATTCCAATCGTTGGGGGAGAGGTATTCTTCGACGATTCTTACAATACAAATCCTCTGGTAAATGCTTTTTCCGCAGGTGTAATGGATTCAAAAAAGGTTATTTCAGCAAAAGCAAAAGGTCCAGGTAATTCAGTTTTTATTGTTGGTTCTGCAACAGGAAAAGATGGTATTGCGGGAGCAGCCTTCGCTTCAAAAGATATGACCGAAGAATCAGCGTCTGATTTACCTTCGGTTCAAGTGGGAGATCCTTTCATGGAAAAATTGCTGTTAGAAGCGACGATGGAATTACTGACCACAGATGCTGTTGTAGGTATGCAAGATATGGGTGCAGCTGGAATCACTTGTTCAACTTGCGAAATGAGTGCTGGTGGAAATGTAGGAATGGATATTCAACTGGATTTGGTTCCTACAAGACAAGAAAATATGTTGCCTTATGAAATTCTACTTTCAGAATCGCAAGAGCGAATGCTAGTAGTTGTAAAAAAAGGTGAAGAAGATGTTGTAAAAGCAATTTTCGATAAATGGGATCTTCATGCAGAAGAAATTGGAGTTGTTACTGCTTCTGATCGAGTTCGTTATTTCATGAATGGAGAATTGGTGGGAGATGTTCCTGCTGAATCTTTAGTTCTAGGTGGCGGAGCTCCTCAGTATCAGCGTGAATATACAGAGCCAGCGTATTATCAAGAGTATAAAAAATTCAAAATAGAAGATGTTGCTCAACCGGATGATTTGAAAGAAGTTGCTTTTTTCTTATTACAGCATCCAAATATCGCTTCTAAACGTTGGGTGTATGAACAATATGATTCAATGGTTGGAACAAAAAACATGTCAACTAACCGTCCATCCGACGCTGCGATTGTGCATGTAAAAGGAACAAATAAAGCAATCGCTATGACAGTAGATTGTAATTCAAGATATGTAAATGCGGATCCTGAAGTGGGAACCATGATTGCTGTTTCAGAAGCAGCTCGAAATATTGTTTGTTCAGGAGGTATTCCAAGTGCGATCACTAACTGTTTAAATTTTGGTAATCCTTACAATCCAGAATCTTTTTGGCAATTTGTAGGTGCTATTAAAGGAATGTCAAAAGCTTGTTTGAAATTTGAAACACCAGTAACTGGAGGAAATGTTTCTTTTTATAATCAAACTTCTACCAATGGTGTTGAAACTCCTGTTTTTCCAACACCTACAATTGGTATGATTGGTTTATTGGAAGATAAAACAAGAGCAATGACGCTAGATTTTAAACAAAAAGGAGATTTAATTTTCTTAATTGGTGATTCTTTTGATTGTATTTCATCCTCTGAATATTTGTATTCTTTTCATGGTGTAAAAGCATCGCCAGCTCCTGTTTTTGATTTAGAAAAAGAGTGTGAAGTGCAACACACAGTAAAAGGATTGATTCAAAATGATTTAATAAATGCTGCGCATGATATTGCTGATGGAGGAATGTTTGTTTCTTTGACCGAGATGTCGATGCCGAGAGATTTAGGATTCGATATTGTCACGGATGCAGAAATTAGAGAAGATGCATTCTTGTTTGGAGAGGCTCAAGGTAGAGTTTTGGTGACAGTGAGCGAAGATACGGAAGAAGATTTTATCGAATTCATGATGGATTCAACGGTTAATTTTACCTTGTTAGGGCACGTAACAAAAGGCAAGATGATGGTGGATGATGAACATTTTGGATTTATCACGGAAGCGAAAGAATTATTCAATAATGCATTGGGTAAAAAAATAGAAAAGTAGACATTTGGTTTTTAATAGTAGATCGTTCCGCTTGCGAACGTATAGAACTATTAATTTCTAGTGTAAAAGAGAAGCGATCTAGAGTCTAAAAATCTAGATTCTAAAAAAGATATGATATGGAATACAATACGACGCGTCAAAAATTAATGTTACCAGAAT
Organism: Chryseobacterium gleum; assembly: GCA_945888595.1. GTDB lineage: Bacteria > Bacteroidota > Bacteroidia > Flavobacteriales_D > Crocinitomicaceae > CAIUKX01. Next base: position 27,098 of record CAMDAO010000006.1, read on the forward strand.
ATGGTAGAAACGTTCAGAATATGATTCATCATGCGATGGAAATAGAAGATCGTGCAGAACGTAATCGTGCAGCTCAAGCAATCATTGAGGTGATGGGGCAATTAAATCCGCACTTAAGAGATGTGGATGATTTTCGCCATAAATTATGGACGCATTTATTTGTTATGTCTGATTTTCAGTTAGATGCTGATTCGCCATATGAATTACCTAAGAAAGAAGAATTAGCAAGTAAACCAGATAGAGTTGATTATCCTACTAGTAAAATTAGATTTGGACACTACGGTAAATACACGCAAAAGATTCTTGAAGATGCTTCTGCAATAGCGGACTCTGGAGAGAAAAAATATTTGACACGGACCATGGCAAATTTTATGAAAAAACAGTTTCTCGTTTTTAATAATGATGCCGTAGAAAATGCGGTGATAGCGAACCAGTTGTCAGAGCTTTCTAAGAAGGAATTAATTTTAGAAAATCCAGAAGATCTTATTTCTACGAATGTAATTTTGAAATCGTATGGAATTCAAGCGAATCAAAATAAGAACAACGTTAAAAAGCCGCAGCAAAATAATCAGCAGCCAAAAAAGAAATTTAAAAAATAAGCAGTAATGGCGTCTTTTGAAATACAGGGTGGTAAGCCACTAAAAGGTGAATTGATTCCGCAAGGAGCAAAAAATGAGGCATTACAGATTTTATGTGCCGTTTTGTTAACTCCTGAAAAAGTAACAATTTCTAATATTCCAGATATTATTGATGTAAACAAGTTGATAAGTTTACTTCAAACAATGGGAGTTAAAGTTGAAAAGGTGGAAAAAGGAACCTATATTTTTCAGGCAAAAGACATTGATTTACCGTATTTAGAATCAGACGATTTTAAGAAAAGAGCAGGTTCGCTTCGTGGTTCGATTATGATTGTAGGGCCACTATTAGCTCGTTTTGGTAGAGGATTTATACCGAAGCCTGGTGGAGATAAAATTGGACGTCGTCGATTGGATACTCATTTTGAAGGGTTCATGAAATTGGGCGCAAAATTTAATTACGATGCAGGTGAACATTTCTATTCTGTTGATTCTGAGCAATTGGTTGGTGCTTATATTCATTTAGATGAAGCCTCCGTTACAGGTACCGCGAATATTTTAATGGCTGCTGTGATGGCGCAAGGGGAAACAACTATTTACAATGCTGCTTGTGAACCCTATTTACAACAGTTGTGCAAAATGTTGAACTCTATGGGGGCAAATATCAGTGGTATTTCTTCTAATATGTTAACGATTCAAGGTGTCAAAGAATTAAAAGGTTGTTTCCATCGAATTCTTCCAGATATGATTGAAATTGGTAGTTTCATTGGTTTGGCTGCAATGACTAAATCTGAAATTACAATAAAAGATGTTAGCTGGGATAATTTAGGAATCATTCCTGATGTTTTTAGAAAATTAGGGATTAAGCTAGAACGCAAAGGCGATGACATTTATGTTCCTGCGCAAGATTCGTATGAAATTGATACTTTTATTGACGGTTCTATTTTAACTATTTCTGACGCTCCTTGGCCAGGATTCACTCCTGACTTATTATCCATTATTTTAGTGGTGGCTACGCAAGCTAAAGGAAGTGTTTTGATTCACCAGAAAATGTTTGAATCACGTTTGTTTTTTGTGGATAAATTAATTGACATGGGGGCGCAAATCATTTTGTGTGATCCACACCGTGCGACCGTTATTGGTTTGAATAATGAGCACACATTGAAAGGAATTTCTATGACTTCGCCTGATATAAGAGCGGGAGTTTCATTGCTAATAGCGGCTTTATCAGCTAAAGGAAAAAGTACGATTCACAATATTGAACAAATTGACCGAGGATATCAAGATATAGATATCAGGTTGAATAATTTGGGCGCAGATATTCGAAGAGTAAAGTAAATAATTTGGAGTAATATATTTTTGTATGAGATTCGTTGCGTTTTTGTCTATTTTAATTTGCTTTTCATTTACTTCTAGTGTTTCTATTACTGTTGGTGAAAAGGCACCAGAAATAGAGTTAGTAAATCCAGCGGGTAAAATCATTAAGCTTTCAGATTTGAGAGGTAAAATGGTTTTAATAGATTTTTGGGCATCTTGGTGCGGACCTTGTCGAAATGAAAATCCTCATGTTGTAGAAGCGTATACGAAGTATAAAAAAGAAAAATTCAAAAATGCGAATGGTTTCCAAGTATTCAGTGTTTCTTTAGATCGAACGATTGAGCCTTGGTTGAAAGCAATTGAAGATGATCAATTGGTGTGGAAAAATCATGCATGGGATAAGGATGGAAAAGCGGCTCAAGCATACGGCGCAAGTTCCATTCCATTTGGTATTTTGATTGATGGTAAAGGAGTTGTCATTGCTAAAGGTCAAGAATTAAGAGGTTTGGGTTTGCATATTGCACTGGATAAACTTCTGAAATAAGATGATTTGCCAAAAAAATATTCTCATCAGCTCATTATCAATCCTAGAATTTCAATGATATATTTATCTTCCCCAATCGGTTGATTTAATGTTGTCAAAAGTCTTTCTCCTAAAAACACTTAATGATGAAGCTTCTTCTCAAGGAGTTCCTTTTATAACATGAGTAGCATTGGCAGGTATTGAATTAGAAATCTCTTAAAACTGCATCAAATCAAGTTTTCCTTTTCTTCTTCTTAGCAGCTGGAAATAGAATATTGTTGAGAATTAATCTGTAACCAGGTGAATTTGGATGTAGATTTAAATCGGTTGGAGGGTCCATTACTTTATGTTCAAAATCTTCAGGATCATGACCACCATAAAAAGTCCAGGTCCCTTGCCCTAATTCACCATGTATGTATTTTGCCGTTTTTAATTCTTTATTCTCACCTAAAATTAACACATTTGATTTTATAAGACTTTTTTGAAAATCAGTTGTTTGCCCCATGAAACCATCGATTACATCTGTGTGGCATTGCGTTAACATCGTTGGAACGACATCCCATTTTGCTGAAAACTCAAACAATGTAAATTTGTCAGTATTTTCGTTACGGGTATGTAAGTTTGTTCCATCGATATTTGAATATTCATAGACAAGCGGATTGGGTTCTAAAATGAAATTTTCAAATGCAAAAGTATTTTTAAAATTTAGTTTTTGCTGCGCATTCGGATCTACTCCGTCACCATCATACATAGATTCACAAATATCTACCCCTTGAGCGGCTAATGCAATGTCGAAACTGTCTGTACCACTGCACATTGTAAACAAGAAGCCTCCTCCAAGTACAAAATTTTGAATGTTTGTTGCTACAGCTAATTTCAACTTCGAAACTTTTTCAAATCCTAATGCATGCGCATCAGCTTCCAAACCTGCAACTTGCTGTTTGTACCAAGAATAGGAACTGTATGCTGAATAAAATTTACCATATTCTCCCGTGAAATCTTCGTGATGCAGGTGCAGCCAATCATACTTCGGGAGCAGTCCCATCACAATGGCAGAATCATAAATTTTATCATATGGAATCTCAGCATATTCTAAGACCATCGTTACAGCATCATCCCATGGCTGTTTGCCTTTGGGCGTATATACGGCAATTTTTGGAGCTTTTTCTAACTGAACAACCTCCATATTTGTTTCAGGATTAGCAATTTGATTTTTTATATTATTGGCTTGTCCGTCGGCAATGACTTCGTATTTCACACCACGTAAGAGTAATTCTTCTTCAGCTGAATTCAAATGCGGAATTAAAAAAGATCCCCCTCTGTAATTTAAAAGCCATTCAACTACTACTTCACTTTCAAGTAGCCAAAATGCTACACCATATGCTTTTAGGTGATTTGTTTGAGTCTCATCCATTGGCACAAGAATTTGAGTAGCATTTAATTTACTAATACTCATCAAACAAACCAATATTATTAAAATGTTACCTTTCATATGGGACCTATACTTTTTTGCATACTTCTTACAAATATCCTGCTAAAAATTAGAAAGGCGTATCGTCGTCATCTAAAGAATTGTTAAAATCGGTATCTTCTTTGTCAAATGAGTTCATTTTGCTAGAAATAGTGTAACTCCCTCTCCCTTGTGTATCAAAATTATCATTTGAGTTCATACTAGAAGGAATTGCATGAACAGGAATAGGATCTTCGTTATAATTATCAATATTGTCAAAACGAGCATATTTAGCTATGAATCGAAGTCTAACATCTTGTAGATCACCATTTCTATGTTTGGCTATGATTATTTCTCCCACTCCTTCATTTGAATTACCGTCTGCATCTTGCATAAATCCGTAATATTCTGGACGATAAATAAATGAAACGATATCCGCATCTTGCTCGATTGCCCCTGATTCACGTAAATCTGAAAGTTGAGGCTTTTTTAGTCCACCACGTTGCTCTACCGAACGACTCAATTGCGAAAGAGCGATCACAGGAACATTTAGTTCTTTGGCAATTTCTTTAATTGCTCGAGAGATGCTCGAGATTTCTTGTTCCCTATTACCCGGACCTTTTCCAGTTCCAGCAGTCATCAGTTGTAAATAATCAATAATGATCAATTGGATATCATGTTGCATTTTCAAACGACGACATTTAGCTCGTAGATCAAAAATATTTATACCAGCAGTGTCGTCTATATACAGCGGTGCAGTTGCTAATTTAGATATTCTAGAATGTAATTGTTGAAATTCATCCTCTCGTAAATCTCCTTTTCTTAATTTGCTAGCATCTAATCTTGCTTCACTCGAAATCAAACGCTTAACCAATTGCACTGATGACATCTCCAAAGAGAAAAATGCCACTCCCATTCCATGATCAACAGCCGTATTACGCGCCATGGAAAGAACGAAAGCGGTTTTACCCATCGCAGGTCGAGCGGCAATTACAATCATGTCAGAACGTTGCCAACCAGCTGTCACTTTATCTAAATCAAAAAATCCAGTTGGAATTCCTGAGATTCCATCTGTATTTTGCGAAGCTTTTTCAATTTCTTCAATTGCTCTTCGAACAACATTTTGCATAGTATCTGCATTTTTACTCATGTTGTTTTCAGCAATTTTAAAAAGATCTCCTTCTGCTTTTCCTAACACATTAAACACATCCGTTGTTTCATCATATGCATCACGAATTACTTCATTGCTCATTTTTATTAATTCACGTTTAATGTGCTTCTCCGCAATTATCCGTGCATGAAATTCAACGTGTGCTGAAGAACCAATTCGACTAGTCAAAAGTGAAATATAAGCCGAACCACCAGCCGCCTCTAATTCACCATTCTGCCGCAATTTATTACTGACAGTTAGAAGGTCAATAGGGCTAGAACTTGCAAATAATTCTCGAATTACATTGTAAATATATTGGTGTTTAGGATCATAGAAACTGGCAGGAGTTAATTTGTCGATAACATCAGTCACGGCATTCTTCTCAATCATCATCGCTCCAAGCACGGCTTGCTCAATATCTACAGCTTGAGGTGGTACTTTTCCCAATTCATTTGCTAAAACATTTGCATTCTTAACGCGTAAGGCAGGTTTTCGGGTGTTTTCAGCTTTATTTTCCATTTAGCAAATATACGGAATCGTTTATTCGTTTTTCGTTCAAGTTTAAAAAATATTTAAAAAAGATGTGAAGAATAGTTTTCAACATTTGTTAATTTAGAAGTAGACTCAAGACCGCTTTGCTAAAAGATTCAAGATCGCTTTGCTTTTAGACTGATGAACTTTGTGACTTGAATTAACTTCAAAGTCTTTCTGTCTTAAATCATTCTGTCTTAAGTCATTCATCTTTTAGTCTAAAACAGTTGATAAGTCTAATGGCTATCGTTTAAAAATCTACTATCTATGTTATATCTTTACCACATGCAACGTGAAGTAATACAAACAGAGGATGGATCTAAGACGATTAGAATCATTGATTTAAATGAAAACTATCATTCGATTCATGGTGCTTTACAGGAAGCAAATCATGTTTTTATGAAATATGGTCTGTTGGAATTTCAAAATAAAGAGGAACTTTCGGTTTTTGAAATGGGTTTTGGTACGGGTTTAAATGCTTATTTAACAGCTGTTAAAGCCTCTGGACTTAAAATAAAAGTTAACTATCATGGATTGGAAGCTTACCCTGTTTCCAAAGAGGAAATTCTGGCTTTAGATTATGGAGGTTTGATAGGGGAAGAAAATAGATTTATTTACGATAAGATACAAGCTTCTTCTTGGGGTGAATCGGTGGAAATTATGGATGGATTTACCTTGCAAAAGATTCATCAAGAAATTCAAAAAAATAATTTTCCTGTCTCATTTTATGACCTTGTTTTTTACGATGCTTTTGGTCCTCAAGTACAAGAAGATATGTGGTCTGTAGAAATATTCGAAAAGATTTTTAGCTCTTTGAAAACAGGTGGATTCCTCGTTACGTATTGTGCTAAAGGTCAGGTAAAAAGAAATTTGAAAGCGGTTGGTTTTACGATTGAAGCGTTGCCAGGTCCTCCAGGTAAAAGAGAAATGACGCGCGCTTGGAAAAAATAGTATTATAAAATCTCACATTTCATCAATCCATCTCGATCAATCTCCATAAGTTTCACTGTTTGAAAGGTATTGGCTAATTTTGTATCGAAAACTGTTTTTACTTTGATGTAATTTTCAGTAAATCCATTCATCATGCCATTTTCTTCTTCATTTTCAAAAAGAACAATTCTTGTTGTACCCACATTTTGTTCATAGAAAGCACGTTTCTTTTTATCTGAAAGAATGTGAAGCATTTTACTACGTTCTCGTCTAACATCCATTGGCACAACATCGCCTAATTTTGCAGCTCCTGTATTTACTCGTTCAGAATACGTAAAGACATGTAAATAGGAAATATCGATATCTTTAATGAAGTCGACTGTTTCCATGAATTCTTCGTCCGTTTCTCCCGGAAAACCAATGATAACATCCACGCCAATGCAACAATCTGATCGAAGGGATTTTATGTGCTTTACTCTTTCTGCATACAATTCTTTCAGATATTTTCTGCGCATTGTTTGCAATACACGGTTGCTACCGGACTGAAGTGGGATATGAAAATGCGGCACAAAGTGATTGGATTCAGCTAATGTGAATTGAATAATTTCATCGGTCAGTAAATTGGGTTCAATCGATGAAATTCTATATCTGTCAATCCCTTCCACTTTATCTAGTTCCTTGACTAAGCCAAAAAAGTTTTCATCGGAACCTTGACCAAAATCTCCAATATTTACACCTGTTATTACGACTTCTTTTATGTCTAATTCAGCTATCTTTTGCACTTCAAGAATAGTTGAAGCGATACTTGAATTTCGGCTTTTCCCTCTTGCTAATGGAATGGTGCAAAAAGTACAAAAATAATCACAGCCATCTTGAACTTTTAAAAAAGAACGCGTTCTGTCACCATAAGAGAATGCAGGGACAAATTCTTTTGTGTTTTTAATATTGTCAAAATTAACCGTAGCGACTTCATTTTTTTTATCAATATTTTCAAGATGTTCTAAAATATTGAATTTTTCATTCGCTCCTAGAACCAAGTCAACTCCTGGAATTTCACCAATCTCAGTCGGCTTAAGTTGAGCAAAGCATCCGATTACAATGATAAAAGCCTCAGGATTTATCTTCAATGCTTTTTTTACTAATTGTTTGAATTTTTTATCGGCATTTTCTGTGACAGAACAGGTGTTGATCACATAAATATCTGGTTTATCTTCAAATTCTACTTTAGCAAAGCCAGCATCTTCAAACAATCTAGAAATCGTTGAAGTTTCAGAAAAATTTAATTTACATCCTAAGGTGTAAAAAGCTACTTTTTTATATTGAATCATAATGTGCCACAAAGTTAATCAAATTCAAAATAATAACTGTAGTTCGATTAATATTTTGCGATCAGATGTGAATTAAAAATCAGATTTTATAGTAAAAATGTGCATGAAAATAATTGATTTGTAGTAGAGGCTAATAAAATTTGAGTACATTTAATTAAAATTTAAGAATGAAAAAAAATCTCTTATTTCTTTGCGCAGTTGTCTTTGCTTTGAATTGTCAAGGTCAATTTGCTAATGTACTTATTAGTAATACAAATAATCCCGAAGAGGTGACGATTTGTATCAATCCGAAAAATACCAATCAAGTTGTTGGTGCTGCAAATCTAGATAATGTGTTTCATTCGAACGATGGAGGTTTAACGTGGTCCTTCGAATCGTTGGCCGATCCCGTTAATGGGATTTGGGGAGATCCAATTGTTTTTACAGATACTTCAGGTAATTTCTTTTACGCACATCTTGCAAATCCTCCTGCAGATGGCAGTTGGGTGGATAGAATTGTTTTTACAAAGTCCATCGATGGAGGTATTTCTTGGTGGCCATCTGGAACATCAACAGGTAAAAACGGAACAAAAGTGCAAGATAAGGAAGGTATAATTGTTAATCAAGCTACCAATGAAATCTATGTTACTTGGACGCAGTTTGATGAATATGGAACATCAAACCCAACAGACAGCACTATTATTTTATTTTCAAAATCGATCGACGTAGGATTAACTTGGAGTGCTCCAATAAGAATTAGTAAGCATGCAGGTAACTGTGTTGATGGAGATTCAACGGTGGAGGGAGCTATTCCGACGATTGGACCCAATGGAGAGATTTTTGTCGTTTGGACAGGACCTAATGGGTTGGTTTTTAATAAAAGTGTAGATGATGGAGTCACTTGGTTTGCAGAAGAAAAACATATTATTGATATTCCAGGAGGTTGGGATTATAATATAGGAGGCTTAGAACGTTGCAATGGTTTGCCGCAAGTGGTAACTGATTTAAGTGGAGGACCAAATGCAGGGACGATTTATATTAATTGGACTGATCAGCGAAATGGCTCAGATGATACGGATGTTTGGTTAATAAAATCCTCTGATGGAGGAACAACTTGGAGTCCATTAGTAAGAGTGAATAATGATGTCGCCGGAAAGCAACAATTTTTAACTTGGATGACAGTTGATCAAGTCACAGGAAATTTATATTTTGTATTCTATGATCGGAGAAATTTTAATGCGACAAGTGATTCCACTGATGTGTACTTAGCAAAATCGGTGGATGGAGGAATAACATGTACAAATGTTAAAATCAATGAGAATAGTTTTATCCCAGATCCATCGGTTTTCTTTGGAGATTATATAAGTATTTCCGCTGTAAATGATATGGTGAGACCGATTTGGATGGCATTCGACGTTTCTGGCTTAAGTGTTTGGACTGCAATCATAGATGGAACAAATGTAGGAATACATGAAACAAATAATACTGCTTTTTCGCCCGTTGGATTATCGCAAAATTCTCCGAATCCTTTTAATCAAAACACATGGATCAAATTTGAATTGAATGTTGATGCGAAGGTTGATCTTGTAGTGAATGATGTGTTAGGAAATGAGGTAGCCGTTTTATATAAAAATGAGCAATTCAAGCAAGGAAGTTATGATTATATTTTTAATGCAAATTCATATCATTTATCGCCGGGAATTTATTGCTACAGTTTGAAATGTAGTGAATATACGCTCACAAAAAAAATGAGTATTTATTAACTTAACTAATTGCTGCAGAATATTTTGTATTCTTTTCTCAAAAGATTAAGTTAGTTAATAAAGCACTATTAACTACTTGAATCTAATAGATTGCTAATTCCTCTGATAACAATCAGAAATAGTAGCTAAAAAATAACTATATTTACTCCCCGCATATTTGGGCATATTAAATGGAAAAAGAAATTATTATCAAATACAGTGAATTTTCTTCCTGGAAAGAATTATCCGAAAAAGAAGTGAAAATGGTTGATCTTGCGTATTCAATTTGTGAAAAAGCGTATGCCCCATATAGTAAGTTTCAAGTTGGAGCTAGTTTATTACTTTCTAATGGCGAAATCGTATCAGGAAATAATCAGGAGAATATCGCTTATCCATCTGGACTTTGTGCTGAGCGAGTTGCTTTATTTTACGCAGGAGCTAACTTTCCAAATCATTCAATTCAAACGATTGTCGTTGTTGCAAAAGGAGATTTACTTCCAGTCAACAAAATTCTATCACCTTGTGGCAGTTGCAGACAAGTAATGCTTGAATCTGAAGCACGTCAAAATAATCTTCCAATTCGAGTAATTTTAGTGAGTCAAAATGAAAGAACCATCGTTTTTGATTCGGTATATGATTTATTACCATTAGCATTTGGAGAATAAGTGGTTCAATAAATAGATCTTATTTTTACGCTATATTAGTTATTTACTAAAAAGTAATTTGATTATTATTGTTTGTTATTTTGCTTTCTAAGTTGTAAAATAAATAAAAAATAATAAATTTGATTATAATTTGGTTTAAAGTACCGTTTTTATATACTATTTGATTAATTCTTAGGAGTACTATTTGCTTTTTGATTAATCTTATGCAAAGACTTCAGTAGAGAAATTTTTTTACGTAAAATTATCGACTCAATTTATTATATTTGTCTTTTTGATATTAATACTTAATAAATATGGCTATTAAAGCTCCAAAAGCTCCAGAGAAAACTACGAAGAAATCAGTTTTAGCTGGTTCAAAAAAGTTTTCAAAGGAAACGTACATAAAATGGTATAAAGACATGTTACTCATTCGTAAATTTGAAGAGAAAACAGGTCAATTATATATTCAACAAAAATTTGGTGGATTTTGTCATTTATACATCGGTCAAGAAGCGGTTGTTGCAGGAACAGCAAGTGCATGTAGACCAGGTGATAAGCATATGACTGCATACCGAGATCATGGTCATGCTTTGGCGCTTGGTTCAGACCCACGAGTATTAATGGCTGAGTTATATGGTCGTACTACAGGATGTTCAAAAGGAAAAGGAGGGTCTATGCATTTCTTTGACAAGGATAAGAATTTCATGGGCGGTCACGGTATTGTAGGGGCTCAAATTGCTATGGGTGCAGGTGTTGCATTTGCTGAGCAATATAATGGAACAGACAATGTTGCTTTTGTATCGATGGGAGATGGCGCTACACGGCAAGGTGCTTTGCATGAAACATTTAACATGGCCATGTTGTGGAAGCTACCTGTTATTTTTATCATTGAAAACAATGGGTATGCGATGGGTACATCTATTGAACGTACTTCTACGGTGCGTGATTTATCTAAAATTGGAGCATCTTATGAAATGCCTTCATTTTCTGTCAATGGTATGTCGCCTGAGTCAGTTCATGAGGCGATCGAAGAAGCTGCAGATAGAGCAAGAAGAGGAGACGGTCCAACGTTATTAGATATTAGAACGTATAGATACAAAGGTCATTCTATGTCTGATCCGATGAAATATAGAACAAAAGAAGAATTGTCAGATTGGATGGCAGTTGATCCAATTGATCATTGTTTGCATATTATTGAGGAGAATAAATGGTTGAAAAAGTCAGAAATTGAAGATATTTCAAATTGGGTAAAAAAGGAAGTGGAGGAAGCAATTGAATTTGCAGAAAATTCACCTTATCCAGATGGTTCAGAATTGTATGAGGATGTATACAAAGAACCAAATTACCCATATATTAAAGAATATTAATTAGCAATTAGAAAAGAAAATATGGCGGATATAGTTTATATGCCTCAATTAAGTGACACAATGGTGGAAGGTGTTGTCGCTGGTTGGTTCAAGAAAGTAGGTGATAAAGTAGCTTCAGGAGAAATTTTAGCTGAAATTGAAACCGACAAAGCAACAATGGAATTTGAATCATTTTATGATGGTGTACTTTTATACATTGGAGTAGGGGAAGGAAAAGCAGTTCCTGTAAATACCTTATTAGCAATTATTGGTGAGGTAGGTGAAGATATTACAGCAATTGTAGCAAATGCATCTGCACCTGTTGTTGAAGAAGTGAAAGTTGATGCGTCTCCAGCTCCAGTTGCAGTTGCTGAAGCGATTAAAGTTGAGCCAAAGCCTGTAGTTGTGGCAGCGGTGCCAACATCGAATGCAGAAGGACGATTATTTGTTTCTCCATTAGCTCGTAAATTAGCGGAAGAAAAAGGCATTGATATTTCTCAAATTGCAGGGACAGGTGAAGGTGGACGAATCGTAAAAAGCGATATAGATCACTTTAAACCTTATACACCTGCACAAAGAATCGGATTTCCGCAATCAGCGCCAGGCGTTGAAGCATATACAGAGGAAACCGTTTCTCAAATGCGAAAAACAATTGCTAGAAGATTAGCAGAAAGTAAATTTACAGCGCCACATTTCTATCTAACAATGGATATTGATATGGATAACGCTATTTCAACAAGAAATCAATTGAATTCGGTGGGTGGAGCAAAAGTTTCCTTCAACGATATGGTTGTAAAAGCAGTGGCATTATCTTTGAAACAACATCCTGTGATCAATAGTTCTTGGTTGGGTGATGTGATAAGAAGAAATCAACATGTGCATATTGGTGTTGCAGTTGCCGTAGACGAAGGTTTGTTGGTTCCTGTGGTTCGTTTTGCTGACACAAAAGGATTGAATCAAATTGGTGCTGAAGTGAAAGAATTTGCTCAAAAAGCGAAAGATAAAAAATTACAACCTTCAGATTGGGAGGGAAATACATTTACAATTTCTAATCTAGGAATGTTTGGTATTCAGTCGTTTACTGCCATTGTAAACACACCAGATAGTTGTATTTTGGCTGTCGGAGGAATAAAAGCGATACCAGTAGTAAAAAATGGACAAGTTGTTCCAGGAAATGTAATGAATGTTACTTTATCATGTGATCATCGTGTTGTTGATGGTGCGTCAGGCGCAGCATTTTTAAATACGTTCAAAGCATATTTAGAAAATCCAGTTACAATGTTGGTGCAATAAATTGAAATATTTTCAAAAAAATGTCTGGGATTTCTTCCAGACATTTTTTTTGCTTTAAAGTATTGGTTGTGAAATTATACGTTTGTTTTAATATCACTAATTAAAACACAACTCTACATATCTTAAACTTCTTATTTAATATATTTCGATAGTAGCTCAGAGAACTTTTTTGAACTCTGGTAATTCATCGTATTGGTGGAAATGAAATTACTTTTCGAAGCTGAGACTGCATAAAAATAAAGAAGACAAAATCGCCTTTTATAATCTATAAAATCTATAGTATTTATAGATTTATTAACGTTTACTTGATAACTTCTATTATAATCTTTTATTTTCCATTGGAATTCACTTTAGAATTTTTTAAAATTAAGAAACATGAATGTTTTAACACAGCCTTGGCCTTGGTATATTTCTGGACCTCTCATTGGTCTTATGATTCCTGTTTTATTGATAATTGGCAATAAAATGTTTGGAATTTCTTCTTCCTTGAAACACATTTGTGCTTCTTGTTTTCCTGCTAATATAAAATTTTTTGACTACGATTGGAAAGCGGAGTCATGGAATTTACTATTTGCTTTTGGGATTATTTTAGGAGGTTTAGTGGCTGGTTATTTCCTTCAAGATCCAAATGCTATTGAGATTTCAAAAAACACGACTGCAGATTTGAATGCTTTAGGAATAAATGACCATACAGGATTTGCTCCGAAGGAAATCTTTACTATAGAAGCTCTGTTGACCTTAAAGGGATTTATACTAATGGTTTTTGGTGGATTTTTTGTAGGTTTTGGTGTTCGCTATGCAAATGGTTGTACTTCTGGTCATTCGATAAGTGGTTTATCCAATCTACAGTTTTCTTCGCTCGTTGCTACTATCTTCTTCTTTATCGGAGGTTTGGTAATGACTTGGTTGATATTTCCTTTACTAATGAAACTTTAAATTTTACACAATGAAAATAATAAAATATTTACTACTTGGATTTTTATTTGGTGTGATTCTAATAAAAGCAGAAGTTGTTTCTTGGTTTAGAATTCAAGAGATGTTTCGATTTCAATCCTTTCACATGTATGGAGTTATTTTTTCTGCGATAGCTGTAGGAATAATTTCTATTCAGATAATTAAAAAATTCAAAGTGAAAACGATCACAGGAAAAGACATTAAGATTGGAAAAAAAGAATTGAATAAAGGAACCGTAATTGGTGGTTTTATTTTTGGTTTAGGTTGGGCTATTACAGGCGCTTGTCCAGGTCCAATGTATGCTTTAGTTGGAAGTGGTTTACTCGTTTTTGGTGTCGTATTATTAAGTGCGCTTATCGGTACTTGGACGTATGGAAAATTTAAAGAAAAGTTACCGCATTAACGAATTTGAATTTTTAGATGTGATGTCTGCGATTCTTTCACTTCAAAAGACACGTCTTTAAAATCGGGCGGACCAAATGTTCCATATTTATTATTCGAAAACCCATACAATTCAATCGGATAGCCAACCATATTTGTACTCAATTTACCGTTTTTATCTTTGTCTTGAAAAACAGCAATTGCATATGTTCCAGAAGTAATTTTTGAGAATTTTACGGTCATAGTTGGGGACGAAATTGCCACTATCTTTCCGTAACTCGATTGATCAGTCTTTGGAAATCCAGTTTCTTTAAATAGTCCAATGACAAGATTTCCTTTTTTAGAAAAATTGATACCCGTAATATCTACCAAAACGTCTCCACTCTTTTCACTTCGAAATGAAAAAAGAATCCATACACTTATGAAAAGCAATACTATTTTCATTTTTTGAAGTACGTAATTAATTCATTTGCAGCAAGCTTACCACTAATTAAAGCAGGAGGTACACCTGGACCAGGAACAGTAAGTTGTCCCGCATAAATTAGATTTTTTAATTTTTTATTATTGAGTTTAGGCTTTAAAATAGCCGTTTGACGCAAGGTATTGGCTAATCCGTAGGCATTTCCTTTATAACTATGATAATCTGCTTTGAAATCATTGATGCAATACGATTTTTTATAAATAATATGCTCCTTGATAGGTTCTTCAACTTGCTTCTCTAAGCGGTCGATAATGATGTTGAAATATTTTTCTCGTATCTCATCAGTATCTTCCAATCCTGCCGCAATTGGTATTAAAATAAAAATATTTTCGCAATTTTCAGGAGCTACCGAAGGATCTGTTTTGGATGGAGCGCAAACATAAAAAAGAGGTTTCTCAGGCCACTTTGGATCAAAATAAATTTGCTCTGTATGCTTTTCGAGACTTTCGTCAAAAATGAGTGTGTGATGTTCTATACTGTGTATTTTTTTATCAAAACCTAAGAAAAATATGAGAGAAGAAGGTGCTAAGGTTCTTGTAGACCAATAGTCATCCGTATAATTTCGAAATGAATGAGGAAGTAAAGTTTCCATATGTTTATAATCTCCAGAGGCGATTACTGCGTCAAATTCATATGTTTCACCGTTAATTACTAATCCAGAAACGTTATTATCAGTAAGCAGAACGTTAGAAACTTCATGGTTCGTATGTATTTTAACGCCAAGTTCTATAGCCAGTTCTTCCATCGATTCAATGATTCTATACATGCCTTTTTCAGGATACCAAGTTCCTAAAAGTAGTCCTGCATAATTCATTAAACTATAGAGTGCGGGCGTATTTTCTGGCGCTGAACCAAGAAATAAGACCGGGAAATCCATCAAATTTGTTAATCGTTCATCTTTAAAATATTTACGCACAAATTTTTTAAAGTTTGAAAATAAATGTAATTTGAAAACACCTTTTATGACTTCCCATTCAAAGAATTCAAATATTGACTTCCCGGGTTTTAGAATTAAATTAGTCATGCTCGAGTCATATTTGTATTTAGCATCGAGCATAAAAGCTTGAAATCGCTCACCTGCACCTTTTTCTATGTTTTCAAAAAATGCAATTAGATCTTTTTCTTCGGAAGGGATGTCCAATTTTTCAAATTCCTTAAAAACAATGGAAAAAGAGGGGTTTAATTTTGTTAGCGCGTAGTAATTTTCTCTTTCCTTTTTAAAATCATTAAAATATGCATCGAATACTTGGGGCATCCAATACCAACTTGGACCCATTTCAAAGGTAAATCCTTCCGCTGAAAATTTTCTATTTCTTCCCCCAACGGTTGAGTTTTTTTCAAATATGGTAACGTCGAATCCTTCTTTTGCTAGATAAGTAGCTGAAGATAGGCCTGAAAACCCACCTCCTATGATTGCTATTTTTTTAGTCATTTTTTATACTATTAACGAGGTCTTTGATACTGTCTATCGATGATACAAGAGTTTGATTCGGAATTGATTCGAAGATTTCTTTGTCCGGAAAATATCCCGCCCAGTAAAAATCAGTTTCCTTACAATTATCACCCAATTTTTTGAAAATATTAGTAAGTTCTTTGATACCATACGAATAGAAAATAAAGCCAAATGCATGTTTAATTTTAAATTCATTGATATACTCTATGAGATTACTCATTGGAACTTGCTGTCCAAAATAAATTGTCTTGATCTGAAAACTTTTAAAAATGTAATTAGCCAAAAGAAGTCCAATTTCATGTGTTTCATGTTCAGGCAAAAATAAAACGATTTCTTTTGAATTTTCTTCATTATCAGGTAATGCATTTATGGATGAAATGATTTTTTGACGAATAATGTTTGAAATAAAATGCTCCTGAAGTGGAGATAAATCATCTTTACGCCACATGAGCCCAATTCTATTCAATAAGGGATGCGTGATGAGTGTATATATTTGATACGTATCAAATGCAGTTTCTAACTTTGTAAATTCTGCATTCAATGCGTTTTCATCAAATTTTAAACCGGCCATTAATAGATTATTTATGGCCAATTCAATAGCAGAATCTGAAAGAACATTTTTTTTCTCAATTTCCTCAAGCTGAGTATTTAATTCAGTTGCCGTTAGGGTAGCAATTTTGGAAATTTTCATTCCATGTTTGAGAAGTACTGAAGTCGCTAATATCTTTTTTAAATCATCTCCATTGTACAATCGAATACCGGTTTCCGTTCTGGATGGATGCAATAATTCATAGCGTTGTTCCCATATTCGAATCGTATGAGCTTTTGTTCCAGATAAATTCTCTAACTCTTTTATTGAATATGTTCTCACTTTCTTGCTTTTTTAAGTGTATGGAAATGATTTGTGAAAAAACAAATCAAGAGTAAAAGTAACAGGTTGTAAATCGTTTCTTCCAGGGGAATAGTCCCGATTCTAGGTCCGAAAATAGGGTCGTTATTATACCACCCAACTATATATTGCTTGTTAAATCCCCACATGCCATTTTGTGTAAAAAAAAACATCCCACGTAATAAATAAACAAGCAGTGATGATAATCGCAAAAAAAAGAGATTTAAAACATTTAGAAAAGGCTACTTTTTTATCAAAAGAACAAAACAGTGTGCCATTCGTAAAAAGATTAATATACAGGTATAAACTCATTTTTGTTTTTCGCTCAGTGCTTTTTTGTAGTAGTAAATAGGTACGAAGAGCATCCCGAAACATTTACCATCTTCTTTGTGTATGTTTTTATGATGTATTTTGTGTGCGTATCGAATCGCTTTAAAATAAGGATGATTCGTTCTCGTTAATCGTTTAATACGCTGATGAATTAAAATTTCATGCACCACCACATAGGTAAGGCCATACATTAAAATCCCAAAACCTATAAACGCAGATATTAAGTTGTCATTCATAAAACCCAGCATAATGCATAGCCAGCTTGGAATGGCGAAAATCAAGAAAAAAAAGTCGTTTTTTTCAAATGTATTGTTGTGCGGATGGTGGTGGTCTTTGTGTAAGAACCAGGCAAAACCATGCATTACATATTTGTGAGTTAGCCAAGAAACCCCTTCCATGCCTATGAAAGTTGCTAAAAGTGTTAAAACATAGATCATCTTTTTTCTGTTTAATTTTTTGATATTTTAATTTAAAGTATTTGTCAAGATTTCATATTGTGAAGTTACTATTTTAAATCTTTTCACGTCTTTTAAATACATTTTTTATATTTCTTAAAGCCTGTTAAATGAGTGTTGAACATATCCTTTAAAAATCAGGCCAAATTTTATTGCATTCGGAATTCTCACCCTTCCTTCTAAAAGGTCTTCAGCATCTAATTTCTTTATTTTTTTAAATAAACCTTTGTAAAAAATGAATGCAATGTAAACACCTAATCTCGTTTTAACAGGTAGTAATTTAATTCCTTCAAAACCAAGATTAAAATCGATTTCAATGTCTTTTTCTATTTCACTTTTTACAGTATTGTTAAAATTAGCGATATCTATTTCAGGAAAATACGTTCTGCCCAATGTGGAGTAGTCATCTTTTAAATCTCTAAGGAAATTTACTTTCTGAAAAGCGCTTCCTAATTTCATCGCAAAGGGTTTAAGTTGCGCATATTTTTCTTGGTCTCCTTGCAGAAATACAATTAAACACATTAATCCAACCACTTCTGCGCTGCCTAAAATATATCGATCGTATGTTTCTTTGTCATAGTCTAACGGATCCAAATCCATTTCCATGGAAATCAGAAATTGTTCAATTAATTCTGTTGGAATTTTATATGAATTTACTACAAGTTGAAAAGCATGCAGAATAGGGTTGGTGCTAATTTTGTTTTCAATGGAATGGTAGACATCCACTTTTAGTTTTTCTAACATTTCCTTTTGAGGAAATCCATGAAATGAATCTACGATTTCGTCAGCCAATCTGACAAAGCCATATATTCCGTAAATAGAATTTCTAATTTCTGAATCTAATAATTTAATTCCTAATGAAAAAGACGTACTATATTTTTGAGTAGTTTGTTTCGAAATTTTTATAGAAAGTTCGTCGTAAATTGTTTTCATTTGTGTCTTATTTCATAATTATCTCTCAAATATAAATCATTTTGTTTAATCTTTTACTTTTTATATTAAACAAAATTATTTTTTATTGAAAGATTTATTTTTTAGTACTTCGTTTTTCATATTTCTGATTGATAAATTGCGGTTAATAGTTAAAAGTTGATTAATAGTGTTTAATTTTGGATATAATTTAAGAGAGAAAGTAAAGTTAGTAGTTGAAAAATTAATAATACGAAAATGAGCAGAATAATAGTTTTAGGAGCAGGAATGGTAGGGAGTGCAATGGCGATAGATTTATCTAAAAAACACCATGTTACTTTAACCGATTTGAGCATTTCACGTTTGAATCATGTGAGTGAGAAATGCAAGGCGCTAAGTACTTTGCAAGTAGATGTTTCTGATACTACTAAGTTGCAAGCGATATTAGTTGATTTTGATATGGTTGTCTGTGCTGTGCCAGGCTTTTTAGGTTTTGAAACATTAAAGCAAATTATTCAAGCAGGTAAAAATGTGGTGGATATTTCATTCTTTCCCGAAGATGCGCTTGAGCTCGATAAATTAGCCAAAGAAAAAGGTGTGACAGCAATTGTTGATTGCGGAGTAGCGCCAGGAATGGATAATATAATTCTAGGTCAATACAATGAAAAATTAAAACTGACTGATTTTGAATGTTTAGTGGGAGGTTTACCAAAAGTAAAAAAATGGCCTTTCTCCTACAAAGCTCCTTTTTCTCCAATTGATGTAATTGAGGAATATACGCGTCCAGCGCGCTATGTCGAAAATGGAAATATGATTGTGCGAGAGCCTTTGACAGATTGCGAATTTGTTGAATTTGATAAAGTGGGGACACTTGAATCGTTTAATTCAGATGGTTTGCGATCGATTATTTTTACGATGCCGCATATCAAAAACATGAAAGAGAAAACACTTCGTTATCCTGGTCATGTTGAATATGTTCGTGTGTTGAAAGAAAGCGGATTTTTCAGTACCAAGCCAATAAATTTTAATGGAGTAGAAATTTCTCCTCTTGATTTCACCAGTAAAATTCTGTTTAATGAATGGAAATTAGGCGAAACAGAAGAAGAAATGACCGTGATGCGTGTGACTGTAAAAGGGGAGAATACGCAAGGTGAAACGGAGGAAGTTGTGTACAATTTGCACGATGAATATGATCCTGAAACACAAACTTCTTCCATGGCTAGAACGACAGGTTATTCTGCTACAGCGGTTGTAAACATGTTTTTAGAAGGTTTTTTCACTGAAAAAGGAGTTTTTCCACCTGAACTTATTGGAAAAAATGATGAATGCTTCGAATTTATTCTAAGCTATTTAAGAGAGAGAAAAGTACATTACGTGAAAACGAGAAAAGTGAATGGTATTCTTCAATAAAATGAAGGTGAAGAGTTAGAAATAGTGCTTTGCAAGTAGAGAATAATTTAGGATTTTGACTTTCGTTGAAAATGCAGGTGCGATCAATTCAGACATTTTACCCCAACTCATCAAAACCCACACCGATTTTGGGAAGTTTAATTTTTTAAAGGTTATTACTTTCACAAAGGCGAAAGAATAGTTATATATTTGTAAAAATTAAAATTTGTACATTATGTTTAAAGTATTTTTATTTTTATTGGTTTTTACGTCCTATAGTTTTTCACAGAAATTAGAGGTTACACCTAATGGATTAAGAGACCAAAATAATCTTGGTAACTCATTTGTTGTTATTTTAGATTCAGCTAAAAAATCTAATGAGTTGTATCAAAATGCAATCAATTACATTAAAATAAACTATAAGAATCCAAACGAAGTAATTAAAACAACGATTGAAAATTCTTATTTAAAATTTGAAACGTTTTCATCTTCTTTTATTACTTATAATAATTCCGGGGCTAAAGTTCCAATTAATGCAAAATTTACTACTGAATTAAAATTTCAGGATGGAAAAATTCGTTTTGAAATTATTGAATTAGATATGACAGGAGCGGGCGCAAATTCATCTTATCAAGTTTTGTTTTCAGGTGGTTTAATGAGTGGATACATTATTTATAAAAATAATGGAACTTTATTTAAAGAGGATGCAAAAGTTGATGTAGAAAATTATTTCAATACTTTTTTAACGAATTTGATAAATGGAATTAAAACACCAAATTCAAATGGAGGTTGGTAAAAAATAACTTAAAAGTTTAAACGTCCAATTTAATAGTTGGGCGTTTTTTTATGCTTTTTAATTTTTATCGGCAACAATATCGCTAAAAAAAAGCTATCCAATTAATAATTAACTGAATAGCTTTTGTAAAAGTGCGCACGACTGGACTCGAACCAGCACACCACTGAAGGCACCAGCCCCTCAAGCTGGCATGTCTACCGTTTCACCACGTGCGCAGTTGTGCAAAGGTAGTTATTTATAGTTTCATTTGAGTCAACGAAACACTTTGAAAATATTTTTATTTTGAAACCCGAAAATCAGTGAATGATGAAAGTATGTGATATAGAAAACGAATTAATCACACACGCGCCCGAGGTGTTTTTTGTTTTTAAATTTCAGTTCTAAGGTATCCATTTCACGCATAATTTCTGAAGAAAGCTTGCTATTTAATAATTTCGTGAGATCGGGTTGGCCGGCATCCACCCAAGCGGTGTACCAAATAGATCCAACGGCAATAATGGCATAGCGCACTCTTCTCTCCACCATGCCGTTCATGCGCTTGTTATACTCTTGACTAAAGTCAAACGAATAAACTTGAGACGTGATGTTTCCTCTGGTTTCATAACTGTATTTTTTGTCGGTTGGAAAATCTGCGGTTACTTCTTTTTCAAGCCTAAAAACTGAATCTAGCGCAATGTGCGAGCCTTTTACTGCTTCCCACGAAAAATCGATAACACTGGGAACATATTGACATTTTCCAATAAAATAGTCATACTTTTCTGCATTCAATTCTACTAAGCGACTTTCCCACAAACCATGAATCCCTTTTTGCCCGGTCAGCTGTCCGTTGTAATTTTCAGTGGTATGCAAAGGAACATGCGCGTCAGCAATATAGTGCCCAATTTCTGCCGAATATTTTAAAATAAGGTCAATATTGTTGGTTTCAAATGCTTTTTGTAGTCGATATTTCATGGTTTGAATGTGCCATGGAACAATACCATACGTTTGCAATGTGTCTTCTGAAAATTTAAGTACCGCCTCTTTCCAATGCCGCGGAACGACAGTAAATGGGTCAATACTGTCGGAGGTATAATGGTCAATATCAATATAATGACATTGAGCTTCACCATCCATTGCATATCTGCGTTTATCAGGATCCACCGCATGATCGGTTAAAAATTCAATGTGCTCTTTGTAAAAAGCAAACATTTCTGGAGGTAAGGTAAAAACTGCAATTCGATTGATACGTTTATGTCCAAAAAAGCCCCATTTCTTACCGTTTCTGCTTTCATAATTACCAAATGAAAAGAGAAAAGGAATCAATATTGAAAGTATGATTTTATAGGTAGGTAATTTCATTTTTTGATTTTTAGTTTGTTGTTGTTGTTGTTGTTGTTGTTGTTGTTGTTGTTGTTGTTGTTGTGATTATTGTTTTTTTTTGTTGTAGGTTTAAGGC
>CAMDAO010000007.1 GCA_945888595.1 Chryseobacterium gleum
GAATGTACACTTTTAAAGTGACAAATGAAGAGGGCACCAGTACACATAGAATTCTGAAAAATTAAAATAATATTTAAAGGAAAATAACTAAAAGGCCATCTCTATAGATGGTCTTTTTTTTGTACGATTATTTCATACAATCTCCCTAAATTGCATCCAAAAATTTGGCTTGCTCGCTTCTAATTGTATTTCTATGTGAAGAAAAGGATGATTGAATTTTAAGAAAAAAGCATGTAAAAATAAATTTGGCATTCCCAATTGCTCTTCAAACATTCGATTATGATGTCGATTTCCGTATTTATGATCTCCGATAATAGGGTGACTTATTTTATTTGCATGTATTCTTAATTGGTGCATTCTGCCCGTTACTGGTTCGAATTCAACATAACTATAACGAGAAGTTTCGTAGGGCTCCACTGGTATAGATAGTTCTACATGTTCCACACATTTATAATTCGTTAGCGCTTCTTTGTAATTACCTCTCTCATTTTTTACAGGAGAATCCATTATTCCAGATTCAAGTATATGACCGCGCACCAAAGCAATGTATCTTTTTGAAATTTCTTTTGATTCAAATAATTCTTGAAATGGTTGAACAAACTCCTTATTCTTCGCTAGCAAAAGTATTCCTGAAGTTTTTCGATCCAATCGGTGAACAGGAATCGGAGATTCATACCCTTGTAATTTCAATAACTGCACCAACGAATCTTCTTCTATATTTCGTGAATAGTATGAATGATGAACCAATAAGTTATTAGGTTTGTTGACAACAATGCAATAATCATCTTCGTAAATAATTTCAATTACTTTAATATCGTTGTATAAGAGTGGGTTCATTAGAGAATCAAGTCGTTTTATTGTGTATATAAAAATGTATCTTTCAAATCAGCTTTTCTCATCTAACCTTCAAATCTACTTCTGTTATTATTTTCTCACTTTTCCTTGATGAAAAGTAAGCAAAAATCAAGGATCTTTCCAAGGAATTTTTTACTTCATTCCATTTCGTAAAACCGTACGTAAATACTTTCCTTCACGCTATATTTCGCGAAAAAGCGAAACGCGATTACGGAAAATTTACAACTAATTCTGTGGAAAGACCATTTCAACTTCACTTCGAAATTCATTTAATTAGTGACTTATTTTTTTATATTTTATAGTAGTGCCCTAATTTTTGGTATTGACCCAATACTTTCATGAGTGACATAAATTAATACAAACAAAAAACGTTCTTCGAAATGAAGAACGTTTTTTAATTATTTCAAACTAAAATTACAAATCAATCTTAGCGTATTTTGCATTTTTCTCAATAAACTCACGTCTTGGCGGCACATCGTCACCCATTAACATAGAGAAAATTTGATCACATTCTGCTGCATTTTCAATCGTTACTTGACGAAGCGTTCTAAACTCAGGATTCATTGTTGTATCCCATAATTGCTCAGCATTCATCTCTCCAAGACCTTTGTAACGTTGAACATTTACAGAAGATTCAGTTCCAGATCCTTTCAATTCTTGAATCAAACGATCACGTTGAATATCTGTCCATGCATAACTTGATTTTGCCCCTTTTTTCACAAGGTACAAAGGAGGTGTAGCAATATAAATATATCCATTTTCAATCATTTCTTTCATGAAACGGAAAAAGAAGGTCAAAATTAACGTTTCGATATGAGAACCATCGACATCAGCATCACACATGATAATTACTTTGTGATATCGTAATTTCTCAAGGTTCAATGCTTTCGAATCTTCTTCAGTTCCTATACGAACACCTAATGCCGTATAAATATTTTTTATCTCTTCGTTTTCGAAAATCTTGTGATGCATTGCTTTTTCAACGTTCAATATCTTACCACGAAGCGGCATAATTGCTTGAAACATACGATCACGACCTTGTTTAGCCGTTCCTCCCGCAGAATCCCCTTCGACAAAGTATACTTCACACAAAGCTGGATCTTTTTCTGTGCAATCTGCTAATTTTCCAGGTAATCCGCTACCCGTTAATACATTTTTCCGTTGAACCATCTCACGAGCTTTACGAGCCGCGTGACGAGCACGAGCAGCAAGTATTACTTTTTCAACGATCAAACGAGCTTCAGCAGGATGCTCTTCCAAGTATACAGTTAACATTTCTGACACCGCCTGACTTACCGGAGCAGTTACTTCTCTGTTTCCTAATTTCGTTTTTGTTTGCCCTTCAAATTGAGGCTCTGCGACTTTCACTGAAACAACTGCTGTCAATCCTTCGCGGAAATCATCACCGTCAATCTCAATTTTTTCTCTTGCTAACATGCCAGAATCAGTCGCGTATTTTTTCAAAGTACTTGTTAAACCACGTCTAAATCCTGAAAGATGCGTCCCTCCTTCATGGGTATTGATATTATTAACATACGCATGAATATTTTCAGTGTATGAATTGTTGTATGTTAAAGCAACTTCTACCGGAATACCATCTCTTTCACCTTCAAAATAGATAACATCAGAAATAATTGCTTCTCTGTTTCTATCTAAATATTGTGCAAATTCTCTTAAACCACCTTCCGAATGAAACATAGTTGTCATGGCTTTACCATTATCATCTACATTTCTTAAATCGGTTAATGAAATATGAATTCCCTTGTTCAAGAAAGCCAATTCACGCATACGAGCCGCTAACGTATCATAATTATAAATTGTATCATCAAAAATAGTAGCATCAGGTTTAAAAGTTACGTGCGTTCCAGTCAAATCTGAAACACCAATTTCTTTCACGTCATATAATGGCTTTCCAGTACTATACTCTTGCTGGAAAATCTTTCCCTCTCTATGAACAATTGCAGACAAATGAATCGACAAAGCATTCACACAAGAAACCCCAACACCATGCAATCCTCCTGATACTTTGTAAGTATCCTTGTCGAATTTACCTCCTGCATGAAGCACGGTCATTACTATTTCTAGTGATGATTTCTTTTCTTTTGTATGCATCCCTGTTGGAATACCACGTCCGTTATCTTTTACTGTAATGGATTCATCTTCGTTAATAAAAACATCGATTGTATCACAATGACCACCCATTGCCTCATCTATCGAGTTGTCAACAACTTCATACACTAAATGATGCAATCCTTTTAAGCCAACATCGCCTATATACATTGCTGGTCTCTTACGAACAGCCTCTAATCCTTCTAGGATTTGAATGTTATCCGCTGAATAATCTTGATTCTTTAATTCTTCACTCATATAATGTCTCCTTTTGGAAATAGTATTAATCGTTCAACTCGCAAAAATAGACAACTAAAGGCGCATTTCATACTGAAAAACTTAAAAGAAATAGCTATTTATTAACAATCTAGTAACACATTTGTTGATAGCCTTAGATTAGAAAGTTCCAAAAATTCTCCTTATGAATAACGTGGGTAGATTTAGGGTGATATTTACCCGTAAATGACTTCGTAAAACGTACCTTTTGATTTGGATTGTACTTAATTTCATACGCATCTATGTCGCCATTTCGTACTTCTAAAAAATCAATTTCTGCTTGTTGGGTATTCCTCCAAAAAAAGGTGTCTTTGTAGTGATTTTCATAAATCAATTTCTTCTTTCTTTCACTGATTATAAAATTCTCCCATAAAGCTCCAATGTCATCGCGTGATTCTATCGGCTTAAAGTTTTTAATGACTCGATTTCTTAAACCATTATCCCAGAAATAAACTTTCCGACCCTTTTTTAGCTCATTGTCTTGATTTTTGCTAAATGCATGTAAACTGAAGACAATAAAATTCTTTTCTAAGATATCGATGTATTTTTCGACAGTTATTCGATTGATTCCTAAATCATTTGCTAATGAACTATAACTGATCTCTGAACCAATCCTAAAAGCAAGCATTTGAACCAATTTCTGCAAGGTAGATGACTTTTTAACGCCTTCTAGATTCAATATGTCTTTGTATAAAAAAGCGTCTGTCAAATCATTTAAGATTTTCTCTTCCTTCCCTGGATTATTTATTACCTCCGGATAATACCCAAAAACCAAACGATGTGGTATCAATCTCGTTTCTTCAATGAAATTGGTATGTGCTATCATTTCTGCATAGGTCAAGGGAAAAAGCTGAATTTCTTCTTTTCTTCCCACCATCGATTCTTTTGTTTTATCTGCTAATTCAAAAGCGCTACTTCCTGATGCAATCACTTGAATTTCAGGAAAACTATCGACCATTCTTTTAATCAACAAACCAATATTGTGGATCATCTGAGCTTCATCAATCACTAAAATCTTCTTGTCACCAATCAAAATACGCAATCGATCTGTCGTGATATTCTCTAACAAAAACTGGGTGTCTGGCTCATCTCCATTCATCCAAACATACGTATATTTTTTGATTGCAGCTTTCATCAAGGAGGTTTTTCCCACTTGTCTAGCTCCAAAAACAAGAATAGATTTACCTTTAAAAAGATAACTATTTATTTCTTCTAATTTAATTCTAGACACCATGTCATTGCTGTTTTGATACAAATATATAAAAAAAAATATAATAATATGAGATTTGAATATCAAAAAAATACAATAATATGATATTTAAATATCAAAAAAACATAATAATATGAGATTAGAATATCAAAAAATTATAATAATATGATATTTAAATAGATGAAAAAGATAGAAATTTGATACTTATTTATTAAAAAAAACGTACTGAAGATACTCCAATTTATTTTATTTATTCTCTATCCATTCCACAATGGCAGGATCATTTGGTAACTTCATCGGTGAAATAACGCTCACCAATTCACCTTTTTCATTTAATAAATATTTTTGAAAATTCCATTGAACTTTACTATCCTCCACCCCATTTTTAGATTTACTTGTTAGAAACTTATAGATATCGCACATCTTTTTTCCTTTCACAGTCACCTTATCCATCATGGGAAAAGTAACACCGTAGTTCTTTTTGCAAAACTCACCGATCTCTGCATTGGTACCTGGTTCTTGCTTTGCAAAATCATTGGCCGGAAAACCAATAATGATGAAATTTTGGTCTTTGTACTTTTTGTACAATGCTTCTAATTGCTCGTATTGGGGAGTTAAACCGCACTTCGAAGCGGTATTGACGATCATTATTTTCTTTCCTTTTAAGGAGGCAAAATCGAAAACCTCACCTTCTAATGTTTTCACTTTAAATACATGAATCGAGGGAATTGTTGTTTCTGAGGAAATACAGGAAAAAGTAATCGCCGCAAGCGCTCCTAAAATAATTTTTGTCATAATTTTTATTTTTAATTGTTCAAATATAAACTAAAAAAATATAAATATAAATACCGCTCAACCATCTTTCTTTCAAATTTCGGAACATTTTTTGTTATTTTACGAATACATAAAATTATGATGAAGAAAATTCTCTTAATAGCTTTATTATTCTGCACTTTTTACTCCTATTCTCAAGTTGTTTTCAATGGATTATGGCAAGGAATCCTCATACTTGATGGTCAAAAATTGGAACAAGGAAAAATTATTTTTGCAAACTTCACGGTAACAGGAAAAAACATAGAGGGAAAAACAAGAGAAGAAGTCTACAATACGGACTTGTATGCGGTTAAAAAAATAAAAGGAGACGTCACAAATAATGAAATTAAATTCAAGCAATTTGCCATCGAAAAAAAGAAAACTGCGAGTTCGATCACCTGGTGTTTATTTGAATCTACCTTATACTATAATGACAGCACAGGTTACTTGGAAGGTAAATTTTCTAGCACTGATTGCCGCAGAAATACTGGGAAAATGATCTTTTATAGGTCGAATGCTAAATTTTCAGCAAATGAATCAGCTGTACTGACCCAAAACTGGATTGAAACGTTTAAAAACGATCTTAAACTGGGCTTAAATGCTCCTGAAATACGAATTAAAGAAAGAAGTGAATTTGTTTTTGAACCTATTTATTTCGACGTAGATCAGGCAATAATAAAACCTGTCTACGAACCTTACCTCTTAAAAATGATTCGCATTGTGAACGGGCATTCCGATTTGAGAGTACAAATAACTGGCCACACCGATTCTGACGGATCGGATATCTACAATGAAGACCTTTCAAAAAGAAGATCACAAGCCATCATCGATTTTTTTGTCAAAAATGGAATTAAAGTAGACAAGCTAAGCATTGAATTTAAAGGTGAAAAAAATCCAATAGACACCAACAAAACCAAAGACGGAAAAAAACACAACCGAAGAGTTGACTTTGAATTTATTTATAAATAGGTATTACGAATTAATATTATTTTAAGGAAGAAAACCAACCCCCATTATTTCACCAGCCTTCTATAACCTACCACTGAAGCAGCAGAATAGCGTCTAAAACAAACTTGATCGTCTTGGTTTCCTCCTAAGCAGATGATTTCATTTGTTTCTGTATCTTTTCCAATAAATATAGAAACATGGCCTTTCCACGAAGAGGGATCTTCTCTCCAAAAGATAACCACATCGCCAGGTTGCGGTTCTTGCACCTTTTTTCCTACCTCTAACCATGATTTTGCCAATGGTTTTATTTTATAATTAAATCCAGCTTTTTTAGCACAATACCCTACAAAAACACTACACCAAGCATCTTCATCCGTTTTTATTTTACTATTCCCCGTTTCTTTGAAAAACTTCACAATAATGGGGTTATTCACTTTTCCTACGACTTCCTTAACTCCATATAATTTTCGCGCTTCTACTATCAAAGGCATTTGCAAAATAGCATTATCTGCTACTTCAAGTAAGGCAAGGTCGTTTAAAAAAGGTTCCGTTGAGTTTGCCCAAGATACAATTTTAGTAACCTCTCCTTTTGATAATTCACGCCCAGTCTTTATAGGCCTCATCACATTATTGGAAATATTTTTATTAGTGATATTTTTAACAAAAGCTGCTACCTCATCTTCTTCAAGGCCGTTGTTCGTGATAAAATAACTAATTTGCACGCCATTAGATGACGTAATCAGTAATCTTCCACTTTTAGTAATAGGAATCGTCAACAATGTTTTTGATTCTAGTCGTTCTTTCTTGAAATCTACAATATTTGTTGACTTTTCACTACAAGTATTAGTTATTGGATCAAAATTAAAAAACTCAACGGTTACATAGTTTAGCTGTTGATCAAAGAGTAGATTAATTTTATTCTTTGCATTCAATGTGTTTTTTAATGGTAAAAATGAACTGAATGTAGCACCACTATTTTTTGGTTCCATGTAAACTAAAGACTCAAAAGCTGCCAAAGATATCGGTGTTTTGAGTAATTGATCGGCTTCCTTATTCGGGAAATGTGAATAAATCATGATTTCAGGATCCACTTTCATCCATGAATCACCTAAGGCAATATCGCACAGAAAATGATCATTAACAGATGTCAATTCATTCCAAGAATGATCTACTTTTTGATACCCAAACCCTTTTTGTTTTTTTAGAAATCCGCCAATTGTTCTAATCTTAAGACCTACTAAACCACCCAGTATTTCAATTGAGTTCGCAAGTGACTTACTATTAACGGTTCTTTGTCGCCCGCTCAAAATATTTCTCACGATTTGCTCATTCGCTGTTTGATAATTTGCAAGGTTAAAATCTTCATCGTACAGCACATCCTTGCTCAAATAATCACGAATTGCTTGAAATTTAGCCACATCTGAAGTTTGACTCTTCGTTAAATACCCTACTAAATCAGCGAGATCTATCTTCTCATAAGCTTCTGGGTTTGTCACCACAAGATTTGAAATTGGATCTAAATAAAATGGCATGTCATATTTCTTTTCACTGGTAGTTTTAAATAAAAAATCATTCTTATGTGTTTTGCTTTGTAATTTATTCTTGTAAATTTTATTATCGACAAAAGCATACGATTTTTCATAGACAACTGAAGGGAAAGATTTATTAGTACAATTGAAGATAATTTTCCCGGCTGTTGAGGTAAAAACACCCGTATTTCGTTGCACCTTGCTTTTATGCACTAAATTCAATTTCTCCTTACTTTTTGAGTAGATTCTATCTGGCGTATACATTAGATGTTCAAACGAATTATCTTTGTATAATCGAATAATTTCTATTTTATTTCCTGTCTTATTTGGAATAAACACCTGTTTTAACTCAGAATGCACAGATTTCCATTGATTGTCATTTGCTTGTAAAGCTGACGTTGAAATGCAAAGAGCAAGAATCAGAGATTTTATCTTTTCCATGGTATAAGGAGTTAAATTTTCATATATAATCAGCCTTTCCGATTAGTTGAAGCGAGATTGATCGGCAGGTGTTGTCAAGATGCTAGCCATTTCATCAAAGTCTTTTTTGATCGTTTTAAAGAAAAAAGAATTTCCGCGTTTTAATCCCGATGACGTAATTGTTTTACTAAACTCTTCTTTTGAAACGTAAGCGACTTTTCCATTGGGAAGCACTGCAATTAATTCACAAGGAGAATCAGTGAAAGGAATTTCATCCCAATCAAATGCATTGAATCTAATCACCGACCTTTTTTTCTCTAGAACTACGTAGAGCATGACTTTATTTAGTTCTGGGTTTAAATCCTTTTCAAAATCAAATTGAAGATCCACTTTCGCTAAAATCGAGGTACTTGCAAAACAATCGATATTACAGATTCCAAATTCATTCATTTCAAAGATATTTAATACTCCAGCTTGTAAAAGTAGTCGATCTTCTTCTTTGTCTATTTCAGCAAATTCAATTTTGTAATCTGCTAAATCTTTGTTATATCTTTCAGTCGCTTTTGCTAACTCTTTCCCTGCAAGAACTGGAGAAGCAATCATAGTATAGCTAGAATTAATTGCTTGCCTTAAATTATTAGGTACGGACAAAGAAAAAGTCAATTTGAAACTATTATTATCATCGGTCAACCGGTCAATTGTAATTTTATCCCAACTTATCCTTAACGCTTCTTGAGGTAAAAGTTCATCATCTGAATTGATAAATTTCCATTTAACATTTTCCCATATCTTCAGATGTGGCATACGTTTTAGATCAGAAACCAATTCAAAAACAAATTTTGCGGTATCCGTCAATGGATTTACAGGTAGAGCTGGGAGATCAGGTAATGCTGCCAATGCAGAATCTCTGCGGACATTTTTAGTAGTTTCAAATGCGGCACCAGTATCCCAACTTTCATCATTATTCAATTTGAATAATTTATATTCTGCTGTTGGAGTGATGGCTGAAGCTAATTCTACCTCCACCTTTTTTCCTTTCATTAATTTTACTGGTTTTTTATTTTGAAACACTCTCAATTCCATCATCCCACCTGACGAAAAGTAATCCGTTCTATCGTCCCCAAATTGCATTGGGATACCAGACAAAAATATCTCACGAGCATTTTGAAATTCTCGAAACTTTAACGTCACCTTCCCTTTTATTTTTTTACCATTTTCATCTACTAGCGCATCTCCAGGTATTACAATATGCGTACCCGTTGGCTGATTAAAAACAACACCCTTGCTAGCATCAAATGATTTATAAACAATTGAAGTACTTTTACTTAAAGGCGGTAAAATACCTTCTTGATATTGAGATAAATAGATATAATAACTAAAAGTTAATAAAGAAATGGATACGACTAAAGAAGTTAATACAATTCTTTTCTTTGTTTGGGATTGAATTTTCGTTTTCATGGCTAACTATTTAATTGGTTATTAATTGACTTGCACTAATTCCTAAATCAAAGCAATATAAGTTCTCATCGTAGCATCCTATTAGAACATCTAAATTTCCGTCCTTATTAAAATCAGAGATAAAAGGAGTGAATTCCGAACCTGCAGGAAGCTTCGTACTATAACGAATTTTTCCAGAATTTAATCCTATTAAAACAAGGGTAGAAAATGGATTACCTTGATACACAACAACAGCGCATGATTCATCATTAAAATTAATCTTATTGGCTGCTACCTGTCCTTCGCCAAAATCATTTTTAATAAGCTTACCTGCTTGATTTTTACTGTATGTAAACTGGATAGGAATTACTTTCAATTCATTCCCTTTTGAAGAAGGTTTTATTATTGCTTGAGTTGTCAAGAATACATCAGATGTTTGACTAAGTAAAGCAAATCCTAATGTCGCAGATGATGGGACCTTATTAATTAGTTTTCCCTTTGCGTTATAAAAAGAGATGAATTCCTCACCAGCAGTACTTTGATGCAAAATCATAATTTTACTTTCAGATCCTTTACCAATAATTAGTGGTTTTTCTTTGCCCATCTTTGACCAATAATAATCCGAATCACCTGAATTGATTTCCCACATTAATTTTCCTGTTCTACCGTTAATTGCGTCAAAAGAACCCCAATTATTATTATAGATTAAATCCATTACACCATCCCCATTTAAATCAGTCAAACTAGGCTCATTAAAATATAAATTATCTTGAGAAAAATACATTCTGATTTTAAATATTGGTCGGTTTTCACCCAACTTCCATCCTGAGAATTTCTTATTGTAATAATTCCAAATCATTTTGCCCGTTAATGGGTCAAGGGCTTGTATTTGTCCTGTTTCTGTTGCAAAAACAATCATTTGTTTACCAGAGCTATTTAATAATATAGGACGGTGTTCAATATCACCTGCTGCCGCAACTCTCCATTTTACATCCCCTTGTTGATTGATACAAAGAAATTCTTCATTGTCATTGCCAAAATAGATTAAACCATTTAGATTTAAAACACCGTTGACATCCATGTCACCAAATTGTTTACTTTCAAAATTTTTGATGACTTCACCATTTTTAGAATTTAGCATGTAGACTCCATTTGCTTTATCAATCGAATAATCTCTAAAATTACTACCGTTGGAACCTATTAATAGTTTACCATCTGTCAAAACTGGAATGGTGCGGTAACTGGTGCAACCAATTTTAGTTTTCCAATGTTGTTTAAGAGTAGTTTTTAAAACTATTTTCTGGTTAGGCAAAGAAGCGCTCATTGTACAAATAAGCAACAGTAAAAGAATTAGACGTTTCATAGCTGAAAATTTAAATTACACATTAAAAACTTATAATAATTTGACTCTAAAAAGTTACATTAACTATAGCATTAATTATTTTAAGGAGTATATAAGTAAATTTTTTATCATATATGATTGTTTAAATGTTAATACGACAATATTTCTTTAATATTACATTATTGCTAATTATTTTTTTTTACTCGCCAAATAATTTGCGTAAACGATGCCTAAAAGAGTTTTTTTTACTGTATTTTATTAGTAACAAAACTCTGTGAAAAATCTCTTTTTTAAGATTTCTAGTGATAAAAAGGCAACAGTATAGATACATCGCTAACTAGGTGATGAATTATTTCGTCAATCCTACTAATTTTTAATTTTTTTTTTAATTTTTAAAAAAAATGCTATATTGGCCTCTTAAAAAGAAGTAATATTCATGATTAGTATTAGAAATGAAATAGTAATAAATAAACCCATTTTGGAGGTATCAAACTATGCATCCGACCCTACAAATTCAATAAAATGGTGTAAAAGAATTATTTCCGTTCAATGGAAAACTCCTAAACCTATTCAATTAAACTCAAAAATTTCCTACAAATCTAAATTTATGGGGGGGCTGATTTCCTATACGTATGAAGTAGTTTTTTTTCAAGAAAATAAAAAATTAATGGTTAAAATAAAAGAAGGGGTATTGCCATTATCTACAACTTTCCACTGGAATTCCATCGATGAAAATAGCACGATAATGACCATAACGACTGTAGGGAAACCAAAAATGTTTTCCAGTATTTTATCCCCATTTGTGTCTCTTGTGATGAAGCAGAGATCTCAAAAAGATCTCAAAAAACTGAAAGAAACTCTTGAAAATAAGTAGTAAAAAACACCTTAACATTTAATTATTTCCCCCATCTTAGCTGGCTTCACAACAATCTCCATTAGAGGTAAACTGGTGCATAAACACTTTTAAACAACCGAAATATTTATTGTTAATAAAATATATAAAAATTAGTATTATTGTTAAAATAATAAAGCATATATTAGCCACGCTAAATATAAAACTATGAACATGAAGAAAAAGTGCACCCTTTTATTTTGGGCCTTATTTACTAGTTATTTTGTTTTTTCTCAAAAACCCGTAACTATAGATAACAGTCCAGCAGTTGTTATCACCTGCAGTGATTTCCACATAACAAAACCACTCTCTGAGTTATCGAAGGAACATCATTATCAATCAAAACCAGATAAATGGGAGCAATACAAAGAGTCAAAAGATAGAGAAAATCGTTGGCATCAAACACAGTGAGTGCAATTGAAATGGCAGTTATTGGATGGTTCCGAGCTCCTACTTATGCTTTAGTTACTTGCTCATTGTATTATCTAAAAAATTTCACCATTAATATATTTTATAAGAACTAAAATCGGAACAAAATAAACAACAACAACAACAACAACAACAACAACAACAACAACAACAACAACAACAACAACAACAACAACAACTATAAATTGTGAATAATTAAATATAATTTTTATTTGCATTTAAAATTAAAATATAGAGATTACTAATGCTAAAATCATGTAAAACTATTAACTATGAAGAAAAAATTACTTTATCTCGGATTAGCCATTTTATTTGGTGGCTTTTCTTTACAGGCTCAAAATGATTTGCAGGCTTTGCAAAAGTATGCTGTCAATAAATACACTCCAACGCACACTGTTACTCCTCCAAGCATGGATGAAATCAAAGCTGAAGATTTGGAAAGAGATAGAAACGGAATGTTTTATCGCATTGGGGTAGCTTCAGCAGCAAGCATTACGCCTGCAAGTTCTGGTTTGTGGATAACACTTCCAAATGGGGATAAACTATGGCAATTAAAAGTAAAAGCAACTGGCGCTGAAGCATTAAGTTTTTTGTTTTCCACTTTTAAATTGTATGACAATGCTTCATTTTGGGTGCAAGACATGCAAGGAAAAGCTTTGTACAGAAAATTGACAAAATCTGATGTACTAGTGCATTTTCAGCAACATGTTGAATTGTGTTTTGGTGACGAAATGGTTTTGAATTTGTTGGAACCAGCTGGAGCGCAAGCTTCCGAGTTTTACTTAGATCAGATCATGTATGATTACCGTTCAACTGGAAATCCAAATGTGAATAAAATCAATGAATCGGATGCTTGTCAAGTCAATGTTAATTGCACACCAGAGGGAAGTAACTGGCAAGATGAAAAAAGGGGGGTTGCACGAATTTTAGTTGTAGATGGAGCCAGTCAAGGTTGGTGTTCAGGTACTTTAATTAACAACACCTCACAAGATTGCAAACCATATTTCTTAACTGCGTTGCATTGCGGAGTGACTTCAACAACTGCCAATTTCAATCAGTGGAAATTTTATTTCAGATATGAAGCAACAGCTTGCACAAATCCAACTTCTGCTGGAACTTTGGATGATTATTTCATCACGGGATGTGTCAAAAAAGCAAGTTCAAATGACGGTGGTGGAGATACAGGTTCAGATTTTTTACTTGTTCAATTAGGTTCAGCGGCAACTGAAGCGGCTACAATTACAACTTTAAAGAGTGCAAATTTCAACGCATATTGGAATGGCTGGGATGCAAATAATACTGCTTCGAACAATGGTGTTAGTATTCATCATCCAGCTGGAGACATCAAGAAAATTTCTGCCTATACCACAAATACGACAACGGCTGGCTGGAATGGAAATGGAATTCAATCTCACTGGCAAATGGTTTGGTCAGCAACCACAAATGGACACGGAGTAACTGAAGGAGGATCTTCCGGTTCGCCATTATTTAAATATAATGGGGGAAGCTCAAGAGTAATTGGAACATTGACAGGAGGAAGTTCTTTTTGTACAGCAACATCTTCTCCTGATTATTATGGAAAAATGTCTTACCACTGGCAATCAAACACTACAGCAGGAAATATTCCTTTGAAAACATTTTTAGATCCAGGAAATACAGGATTGTTAGTTTTAGATGGTTCTTCAAATCCCTGTGCGGTAGTTGCTGTAGCGCCAGTTGCTGAATTTATAGCAAGCACAACCACACCATGTATTGGTTCAACTGTCACATTTACAGATTTATCTACCAATATACCAACTGGATGGGCATGGACTTTTAGTCCAACAACTGTCACTTACGTTGGTGGCACAAGTGCAACATCTCAAAATCCACAAGTGCAATTTAACGCAGCTGGACCATACACAGTAGCACTCACAGCTTCAAATGCGTATGGAAATAATACAAAAACAAAAACGAGTTACATTACTCCATTATCAGGAGCTGCTTTGCCGCTCGTTGAAAATTTTGAAGGAACCACTTTCCCTCCTACTGGTTGGACAATCAATAATCCTGATTCTCCTTCTATTGTATGGGGAACTGCAGGTGCAAAGGGATTAGAAAAAAGAGCAGCAGCGGGTAATACAGGTTCTACTGTAGGATCTGTAGGACTTGATTGTTTTAATTATTCAGATACAAATCAAGTGGATGATTTAATTACCATTCCATTAAGTTTAGTTGGCACATCGTCTCCTAAGTTGACTTTTAAAAGAGCATATAAAACGTATGTTAGTGCTACAAATCCTCAATTTTATAGAGATGAATTAAAAGTGTATATTTCTGCAGACTGCGGAGTAACATGGGGATCTGCAGTTTACTTTAAAAAAGGCGCACAATTAGCGACAAACGGAACGTTAAATACTTCTTTCACTCCTAGTGCCACATCGGATTGGGATATTGACACTGTCAATTTAACTGCCTATATCGGTCAAACAATAAAAGTGAAATTTTCATTTGGCAACAGATATGGCAACACATTGTATCTGGATGACATCAATATTAACAGTGCTGCTTCAGTTGCTTCAGTTGCAATTACTTCAAGTGATGCAGATAATATTATTTGTGCAGGAAGCTCTGTTACTTTTACTGCTACACCAACAAATGGAGGAACAACGCCTTCTTACCAATGGAAAGTTAATGGTGTAAATGCTGGAACAAATTCACCGACTTTTACCACTAGTACTTTAACAACGGGTCAAATTGTTACGTGTGTAATGACCTCTACCTTAGTTGGAGTTTCTGGAAGTCCAGCGACATCCAATGCAATTACAACTACCGTTAATGCTATTCCTACGACTCCAGTTGTAACTACTAATTCACCTGTTTGTTCAGGATCATCTATCAATTTAACCACTCCAACGGTATCAGGAGCTACGTATGCATGGACAGGTGTAAATTCATATACCAATTCAACACAAAACCCTACGATTACGGGTGCTACCTCTCTTAATGCAGGAGCATATAACTTAACTGTTACAGTTGGAGGATGTTCAAGTGTTGCGGGAACTAGCACAGTTGTGATTAATTCAACAGTTATCCCAAGTGTTGTTAATGCAATTACAGCAGGTGGCAATCCTACGTGCGTTTCGCAATCAGTTACTTTTACTGCAACGCCTACGAATGGAGGGACAACACCTACGTATCAATGGCAAGTAAATGGCGTGAATGCAGCAACGGGTGTGAGTTACACTCCTGCAACCATTGCTAATGGTGCAATCATCACTTGTATCATGACAACAAATGTTACATGTCCTAGCACAGCAACCGCTACTTCAAATGCAATAACGATGGTTGTTACGACTTCAGTAACTCCTGCCGTGGTAATTACAGCAAGCGCAAATCCATCATGCACAGGATCAACAGTAACGTATACGGCTGCTCCGACAAATGGAGGAACAACGCCAACATATCAATGGAAAGTAAATGGTTCAAATGTTGGAACTGGTGCTACCTATTCAAGTTCAACATTAGTAACAGGAAATATCGTGACCTGCGTGATGACATCAAGTTCGCCATGTGCTGTTCCAACTACTGCAACATCCAATGCTATAACGGTAAGTATTTCTGCTATCGTTGTGCCTAGTGTATCCATTACTTTAACTACTGGAACAAATCCTGCTTGCTCTGGGATAACTCAAACATTTACAGCTACACCAACGAATGGAGGAACAACACCTACCTACCAATGGAAAGTAAATGGAACAAACGTGGGAACAGGAGCAACTTATTCAACTTCAACACTAGCTACGTTGTCAATTATAACGTGTGTTATGACTTCTAGTTCTTTATGCGCAAGTCCGACCACTGCGACGTCAAATGCAATCACAATGGTAATTACTGCATCTGTGACACCAATTGTATCTATTGCAATCACCGCAGGATCTAACCCTGATTGCCCGGGTACAACACAGACTTTCACTGCATCTGCAGTAAATGGTGGTACATCACCAGCATATCAATGGAAAGTGAATGGAATAAATGTTGGCACAGGACTTACGTATACAAGTTCAACACTCTTAAATGGAGATATTGTTTCATGTGTTTTAACTTCAAATGCAACTTGTGCTACGGCAGCAACTGTAACATCTAACTCAATTACCATGTCGTTAGTAGGAACAATTGTTCCAGCGATTGCTATTAGCACAACTGCTGCATCAGCATGCATAGGAACAGCTATCACTTTTAATTCTTTTATAGCAAATGGAGGAACTTCACCCGTATATTCATGGAGCGTGAATGGAACTTCAGTTGGCACAGGCGCAACCTATACAAGTTCAACTTTATCAAATCTAGATGTTGTTACATGTGTATTAACATCAAATGCAAGTTGTTTAACTACACCTACGGCAAATTCAAACGGAATCACAATGTCGATTTCTTCTCCTGTTACTCCTGCTATTTCGATAGCTGTTTCAACGGGATCAAATCCAGCTTGTCAAGGCACGAACGTTGGTTTTACAGCGAGTGCAACAAATGGAGGAACGGCACCTGTTTATCAATGGCAAGTAAATGGATCCAATGTAGGAATTAATAGTTCTACATATTCTTCTACAGCGCTTAACAACGGTGATGTGGTAGTATGTGTTTTGATATCAAATGCAGGCTGTGTAACAACTTCAGGAGCTACATCTTCACCAACTACGATGACTGTTAACCCAATACCTGCAACACCAACAATTACGTCAAGTGGTGGGATGATTTTAACGTCTAGTTCACCTACAGGAAACCAATGGTATTTAAACGGTGGGATTATCGCAGGTGCAACAAGTCAAAATTACACAGCAACGTCCAACGGTAATTACACGGTGATAGTAACTGGGGCAGGTTGTCCATCACTTTCGTCGGCAAACTTCTTAGAATCTTCTGCAGGACTTTATGATGTGGTAAATGTAGGTTCTCACTTCATCATTTACCCTAATCCAAGCAGCGGTAAATTCACTGTCGTGTTCACCTCTACTGAGTTGTTGAAATACAAAATTGAACTTCATAATTCAATAGGACAGATTGTATATTTTGAAGACATAAAAGATTTCAACGGAGCCTATTCAAAAGATTTTGATATCACAGAATATGGAAAAGGAGAATATTTCTTACGAATTACAGATTCTAAGAAAAACCAAATGGAAAAAGTAATTATTTATTAAATTAATACAACTACATTAGCGGCTCTTAATTCATTGAGAGCCGCTTTTTTTTGTGAATGAAAAAACTAGTAAACATATCAATTATTCTCTTATTTGCTTGGCAATTGATTGGTGTATTTATTTATTTTGGAGTGAGTACTATTCGTGTTAAACAAGAAGCGCAATTAGTCCTATCCAAAAACAATAAGAAGAAAATACAAACATTAGCATTCACGCCAAATGAATACAAAAAGATTGTATGGATTTATAAAAAAGAATTTAGATATCAATCGAATTTATATGACGTAAAAAGCATACATCGAACCAATATAAAAACAATTATTGCTTGTTATTTAGATGCAAAAGAAAATAAATTATTACAAGTTCAGCAAGATGTTTTCGGGTTAGCTACTTCAAAAAATAATGAGAAAAACAGTCAAACAATTCTATTAAAAATTATTCAAACACCATTTATATCAAACCTAGAAGCAGTAAAAATTTCACTATTATTTTCTCAGGAATTAAAAGAAAAACAGTTTTTTATTTATACAACAAAAAACTATTTAGTTGCCTTAGAAACATCGTTTAAACCCCCAATTCAGAGCGTTTAAATATCTTCTATACTTTTCCTTCTATTTACAGTTGGAATATAAACGTATATATTTTAAAAATTCAAGAACAATGTCTGTGCTTTAATAAATTACTGAAGGTGCTTGTTATTTTATTTTTAAGCAAATAAAAAAACTCATTTTTTAAATAAGTCATGAGCGAAAAACGTCGCAAAGAGTGATGAATTTTGAAGTGGCGATTAAAAATGATCATCAAAAACAATAAAATAGATATGAAAAATTTTAGTATACTATTTTTCACTTTTTTATGCTTTGCAAAAGTACATGCTCAATCATTAGAAATTCTCGATCGAAATCTATTGCAGCCAATCCAGAATGTGGAAGTTTTCTCAAAAAGCAATCCCTCCATTATTTTAACAACGAATGAATCTGGAGTAGTTGATATCACTTCTCTTATTTCAAACGGTGATATCGTATTCCGCAATACGTTTTATGAAACAACCATTTTCTCGAAAGAGCAACTAATTAAGTTGAATTTTAAAATAACTCTTAACGAAAACACAAACTCGATGGAAGAGGTCGTTGTTTCAGCGAGTAAATTTGAAGAAAAGAGAAAAGACGTTGTTCAGAAAATTCAAGTAATTAGAAATTCTGATCTTCAAAACATGAATCAAACCTCTATGGCAGATGTGATTTCTAATTCAGGAAATGTACTCGTGCAAAAAAGCCAACAAGGTGGAGGAAGTCCAATAATACGCGGTTTTGAAACGAACAAAGTGTTGATGGTGGTTGATGGAGTGCGAATGAACAATGCTATTTACAGAGGAGGACACATTCAGAATGTAATCACGTTGGACAATGCAATCATGGATAAAGTGGAGATTGTTTACGGTCCTGGTTCTGTCGTTTATGGAAGTGATGCGCTGGGCGGAGTAATGCATTTTTACACCAAAAACCCGTTACTTTCTATTTCTGGTAAAAGTAAAATGAAAGCCAATGCATATACAAGATCAACTTCAGCAAATTCTGGATATGCAGCGCATGCAGACATTTCCATTGGAGGAAAACGATTTGGATCTTTGACCTCTTTTACATTCTCCAATTATGGTGATTTAAAACAAGGAGCGCAAAGAAATCAATTTTACGGAAATTTAGGATCTCGTCCTTGGTCTGTAAGCACATCGAATAATATCGACACGAAAGTTGTAAATACGGACACAAACCTGCAAGTTGGATCAGGATATTCACAATACGATATTTTACAAAAATTTCTATTTAAGCAATCCGAAAAGGTAAATCACGTAGTAAATTTTCAACTTTCCAATTCATCCAATGTTGATCGCTACGATAGATTAACACAAACTTCAGGAGGGAATCCAAAATATGCCGATTGGCATTATGGGCCTCAAAAAAGAGTATTTGCTTCCTATACGTTAAATTTATCTAATTCAAATATCTTGTATGATCATGCGCGAATAATTGCAGGTTATCAAAATATTGAAGAGAGCAGAATAGACAGAAAATTTCAAAAAGTATATGAAAACCATCGAATTGAAAAAGTAGACATTTACACTTTCAATGCGGATTTTGATAAAAAGTTAGGAGAACAAGAACTTCGCTACGGAATAGATGCTTACTACAATAACGTAAATTCTTCTGCTTTTGTGAGAGACATTCTAGCTGACACCACGGGTGCTCTTGACACACGTTACCCCGACGGAGGCTCTAAGATGTATTCAGTTGCAGCGTATTTGACGCACACATGGGAAATAAATAAAAAATTAATCTTGAATGATGGTGTTCGTTTTTCAAACGTGAACTTAAACTCAAATTTTACGAATCAACAATTTTTCC
Organism: Chryseobacterium gleum; assembly: GCA_945888595.1. GTDB lineage: Bacteria > Bacteroidota > Bacteroidia > Flavobacteriales_D > Crocinitomicaceae > CAIUKX01. The sequence goes on from CAMDAO010000007.1 coordinate 19,843, forward strand.
CGTTCCCATTTTCTAGTGTTACACAAAACAACAAAGCATTAAATGGAAATATTGGATTGATCTACATGCCTTGTTCTTCTTTCAGAATTAATGGAGGGATTTCAACCGGTTTCAGGGCGCCAAACGTTGATGATATGAGCAAAGTTTTTGAATCTACCTCTGGAAATCTAGTTGTTCCAAATCCAAATTTAAAACCAGAGTATACCTACACCTATGAACTTGGAATAACACAAACAATTCATAAAAGAGTGAACGTTTCTGTGAATGGTTACTATACGAATTATATCAATGGTTTGAACGTTCAAAATAGTACGTTCAATGGTCAAGATTCAATAATGTATGATGGAGCGATGAGTAAAGTTACCTCTACCGTTAATTCAAGTAAAGCATATATTTACGGACTTGAGGGCGGTATTAGTGGGAATTTAAATGAATATCTTTCTGTTTTAGGAACCTTTAATTACACGTATGGAAGAATCGTAACTGACACGACGGATTACCCATTGGATCACATTGCCCCTATTTTTGGAAAAGTAAGTTTGAATGTTCATGTGAAAAAGTTTAGAGCAGAAGCTTTCGTGAACTATAGTGGTTGGAAAAAAATGAAAGATTACAATCTTTTAAGTGGTGAAGATAACGAGGCTAATGCAACCATTAATGGAATGCCAGCTTGGTATACTGCCAACATACGTTTGACGTACCAAATCAACAAATACGCTAGTCTACAAGCAGCGTGTGAAAATGTTTTTGATCAAAATTACAGACAGTATGCTTCTAATATTTCAGCACCAGGTAGAAACTTCATTATCACTTTGAGAGGAAATTTCTAATTGCTTTTTTCTAATTTAAAAAGGGCTGTCTCAAAAGGACATCCTTTATTTTTTTTGAACCATAAGAGAAAGTGATAACTTTCGAAGACCAAAGGGAAGGATTATAAGGACATATAAGTTTTTTGATAAATTAAAGTAACAAATTGTAAATCAACAACAAAAATGATTTGTTTACTTTTTCATATATACACTTACATTGTTAATTTTTAGATAAATTACAGCTTTTGAGACATCCTCTTTTTTTTGTATATCTTTTTTACATCACACTCATCATTTTTATCTGATCTAACAATCACTTTATTCTGACCAAACAATAGAAAATGAAAGCAGAAAAAATAATTTAAACAAATACTTAATCGCTAATTAACCTGAAAAAGATACTTTAGATTTCTAAAAAATTATTTAAAATTTCTCTTCCATTTTCTGTTAAAATCGATTCCGGATGAAATTGAACACCATAAACAGGCAATGTTTTATGTTCTGCTGACATTATAATCCCATTTTCAGATTTAGAAGTGACTATCAATGGGGAATCTGTTTTACAATCAATGGCCCAACTGTGGTACAATCCAACTTTAAAATTGCTATCAATGTTGGTTAATAATTTTGATTCATTTACTTGACAAGCGATCGTTTGCACACCATGTTTCACTTCTTCCAGATTCATTAAATCATCGCCAAAATGAACCGCTAATGCCTGCATTCCTAAACAAACGCCTAATATAGGTCGCTTATCAATCCAATGACGAATTAGGTGCATCATTCCCTCACTTTCTTGCGGAAGACCGGGGCCAGGAGAAAGGATTATCTTATCAAATTGGGCTATTTCATTGAGATTTATATCATCATTTCTTTTCACAACAACCTCCGCTCCTAAACCATCCACTAAGTGAAAAAGGTTAAAAGTAAAAGAATCATAATTATCAACTAATAGTACTTTCAATGAATTGTGCGTTAATTTTAGTAAACTTGCACAAAGTTAATGAAAGAAATGAAAAAAACGATTCAAACTCCGGGAGCACCAGCACCAATTGGACCATACAGTCCGGCTGTATTAATTGATAAAACACTTTATGTAAGTGGTCAAATTCCATTAAACCCGTTAAGTGGTGATTTAGTGCTGGATACTATAGAAAATTCAACACATCAGGTAATGAAAAATATTTTATCTTTGTTAAAAGAAGCAGAGATGGATACAGGAAATATTGTAAAATGCAGTATTTTCTTAAAAGATCTGAATGATTTCGCTAAAGTAAATGAAGCGTATGGTTCTTATTTTTCTTCTAATCCTCCCGCTAGAGAAACTGTTCAGGTGTCAAAACTTCCTTTGGATGTTCCGATTGAAATTTCTTGTATTGCGGTTAGGGGGTAGGTGTTGTAGGTTATAGGTTGAGGTTGAGGTTGAGGTTGAGGTTGAGGTTATAGGTTGAGGTTGAGGTTGAGGTTGAGGTTGAGGTTGAGGTTGAGGTTGAGGTTGAGGTTAAGGTTAAGGTTAAGGTTAAGGTTGAGGTTAAGGTTAAGGTTGATGTTTTAGAAATTGTCTACTGAATATACATATAAGATTAGTGTGATCATTGTCAATTACAATGTTGAATTCTTCTTGGAACAATGTTTAAATTCAGTAAAAAAAGCGTTGGAAAAAGTTTCAGGGGAAGTTTTTGTGGTTGACAATAATTCTATCGACGGTTCCGTTGAAATGGTTCAATTGAAATTCCCTGAAATACATCTTATAGCAAATAAGGACAACCGAGGATTCTCGAAAGCCAATAATCAGGCCATAGAAATTTCTTCAGGAGAATACGTTTTACTTTTAAATCCAGACACTGTCGTTGAAGAAGATACTTTTCTAAAAGTAATTTCGTTTATGGACAGTCATCCAAATACAGGCGGTTTAGGCGTTCGAATGATAGATGGGCGAGGTAAATTTTTACCTGAATCAAAAAGAGGACTACCTACTCCATCTGTCGCTTTTTATAAAATTTTTGGATTGTCAAAATTATTTCCAAAATCAAAACGATTCGGACAGTATCATGCTGGACATCTTAGTGAATTTGAAACCCATGAAATCGATATTTTAAGTGGTGCATTTATGTTGATGCGAAAAACTGCTTTAGACAAAGTTGGACTTCTAGATGAATCCTTTTTCATGTATGGCGAAGATATTGATTTATCTTATAGAATTCAAAAGGGTGGATTTAAAAACTATTATTTTGCTGATACTAGAATTATTCATTACAAAGGAGAAAGCACCAAAAAAAGTTCCGTCAACTACGTTTTCGTTTTTTATCGAGCCATGGTTATTTTTGCTCAAAAGCATTTTTCTCAGAAGAATGCAAAATTATTTTCTTTTCTCATCAATTGCGCGATATATTTTAGAGCCTTTCTTGCTTTATCCCTGCGATTTATAAAAAAAACGATAGTACCATTAGTGGATTACGCTTACATTTTTGGCGGATTACTTGCCTTGACCACCTATTGGAAAAAAGTTAATATTGAATTCCCGCCATCTGTTTTAAAATACTCCATCCCAGGATATGCAATAATTTGGATGTTAAGTATCTTCTTTTCATCTGGTTATGACACGCCAATAAAGTTATTTCGCTTTTTAAAAGGCACCCTTTTAGGCACTTTAATTATTTTGATAATCTATGCTTTACTTCCAAAAGAATGGCAATTCTCACGATTATATATTCTTTTAGGTTCTGCCTGGGTAACGATCTATTTTTTGATTTCTAGAATATTTCTTCATTTCGCACTTCAGAAAAGATTTACTATTTCTAAGAGTAAAAACAAGAAATTCGTTGTGGTAGGAACCAAGACCGAAGCCGAACGAGTGAGTCAGATTATTAAACAAACAAATGATCGAATTGAACTCATCGACTTTGTATCACCCAATGATATAAAAGAGGCAGGGTATATTGGTTCAATCAATCAACTAGATCAAGTGGTGCACATTCATTCAATAGATGAAATTATTTTTTGTGCGAAAGACACATCGGCTCAAACCATCATACATTGGATGTCAACTATTGATTCTGACACCATTGATTTTAAAATTGCTCAGCCAGAAAGTCTCTACTTAATAGGAAGTAATTCTATAGATACAGCAGGTGATTTATACATTCTTAATATCAATTCAATAACTACAAAAGCAAATATACGTAATAAGCGCACCTTTGACTTTTTAGCTGCTTTCTGTTTATTTATTCTATCACCACTGCTTATCTGGATCTATAGAAATAAAAAACGATTTCTAAAAAATATACTTTTTGTTCTTTTTGGCAAACGGTCCATCGTTGGTTACCACTCAATTAAATATTCTACGGATACTAATTTACCCAAAATAAAATTAGGAATTCTTTCACCTGCTGATAAAGTTCCCGTTTTCGAAGAAGTTTTAGTTGACAAATTAAATCTTATTTACGCCAGAGATTATAGTATAACCAAAGATTTTTCCATTTTAAAGAAAGCCTGGAAAAAATTGGATCGTTAAAATTATTTTTTAATTTTCAACGGAAAAAACGACTCTTTGAGCTTAAATGATTTCCAAACCTTCAGAAAATCAAAAAAGAAATCAAAATCTCACCTTTTAATAAACTTTTTGATTATTAAATAACATTTCCACTGTTTATCTTGTTGTATTAAACGAATATTACAGTATTTTTGCAAATAATAAATATTGATACCATTAATAGCTATGGCGCAAATTGAAATAAGACTTCCTAAAATGGGAGAAAGTGTAACGGAAGCAACCATTACAAATTGGTTAAAAGAAATCGGTGAAACGGTCAGCATGGATGAACCTTTAGTTGAAGTTGCAACCGATAAAGTTGATAATGAACTTCCTTCTGAAGCAGCAGGTATTTTGATTAAACGATTATTTGAAAAAGATCAAGTTGTTCAAGTTGGAGATGTAATTGCCATTATTTCAACAGATGGTGATAGTGGATCTGCATCTACTGAGCCTGAAAAAGAAGTTTCTACTACAACCGTTTCTGCTCAAGAAATAATTAAAACAAATGATGAAGTAGTTGTTTTAACTAATAAAACAGCAGATGGTATTGAAAAAAATGGTCCATCTGGAAAATTCTATTCTCCATTAGTAAGAAGTATTGCTGAAAAAGAAAACATTTCGATGCAGGAATTGGAAACACTTCCAGGTACTGGTCAAGATGGTAGAGTTACTAAAAAAGATATATTAGATTATTTACAAAACAGAGGAACTGCTAATTCAGTTGCTGCACCAGTAAATAAAAGTGAAGTGATAGCCCCTGCTCAATTGGGAGGAGGAGCCGTTGCAGCGCATAAAGAGCCTGTAGTGACAATCAATGAAGGAGATGAAATCGTTGAAATGGATCGTATGAGAAAATTGATTTCTGATCATATGGTGATGTCGGTTCACACTTCTGCACATGTTACGTCATATGTTGAAGCAGATGTTACGAATATTGTGAATTGGAGAAATAAAGTGAAGAAAGACTTCGAAAAAAGAGAGAATGAAAATATTACCTTCACCCCTATTTTCATGGAGGCGATTGTGAAAGCAATTAAAGATTTCCCTCTCATCAATGTTTCAGTTAGCGGAACGAGTATCATTATTAGAAAAAACATCAATATTGGAATGGCTGCAGCACTTCCAACGGGTAATTTAATTGTTCCTGTAATTAAAAATGCAGATAGACTGAACTTGGTTGGTTTAACGAAAGAAGTCAATAATTTAGCTAACAAAGCGCGATCAAATAAATTGAAACCAGAAGATATTCAAGGAGGAACATTCACAGTTACGAATGTTGGAACTTTTGGAAATATTATGGGGACTCCAATTATTAATCAACCACAAGTTGCGATTTTAGCTTTGGGAGCAATTCGCAAAGTTCCAGCTGTTATTGAAACACCTGAAGGAGACTTTATTGGAATACGACAAAAAATGTTCTTATCACATTCTTATGATCATCGAGTAGTTGATGGTGCATTAGGAGGTAAATTTGTAAGAAGAGTAGCTGATTATCTAGAACAATTTGATATAAATAGAGAATTGTAAGAAAAAAAATACTAATTTCGTAAGGCCCTCTTTATTATAACTATTGAGGGTCTTATTGTTTTAATCAACAAAAAAGTAAATATGAAAAACATACTATTTTTAATTCTTTTTTCTTTACCATTAACCATTTTATCGCAAATAACAGAAAAGCAAGTTCGGTTAATGGCTAAAGAAGCGCCTGAACCTCAATTAATCATTGAAAGTTCAAGTTTTGTTCAAGAAGGACAATTATTTTATGCATCTATACTTGTTGATCGATTACTGCAATTTGATTCCTTAAGTGCCAATTATAACTATAGAAAAGGGTATTTGCTATTAACTTCAAAATTTGATTACCTCGGTGCCATGAAACACTTCAATTTTGCGATTCCGACGGCAAATACAGATTATGATTTATTTTCAATCACTGATACTACTTGCCCGATTGATATCTATTATTATTTAGGTAATTGTTACCATTTGGACGAGCAACTGGAAAAAGCAAAAGAATTATACACTAAATTTTCTAATTTGAGTGAAAGTAGCAATGCATTGCTTGTGCAAGCAAATTTAAATTTAATTCAATGCGATATTGCTGAAAATTTGATGTCGACGCCTAAAAAGTCGAAAATTAATAATATTGGAAGCGCTATTAATACTGAATATCCTGAGTATTCACCCGTCATTTCCTTAGATGGCCAAGCTTTGTATTTCACCTCGAGAAGACCTTGGGAAGACGGATCAACGAAGCAATACAGAGATCCGTATTTACATAACTATCCTGAAGATATTTATATCAGTTACAAAGATCGTGATCCAAAAACAAACGAATTTTTCTGGAATCCGCCTATGAAACTTGATTTCTGTGAAGGAAAAAGAAACGAAGCTACAATTGCTATCAGTCCTGATGAAAGAAGAATCTATGTGTATCAAGATAATACAGGAGGAGGTGATATTTTCTATTCTGATTTTAAAACAACTGCTTTTCAGCAAGTACAACCGGTAGATATTAAGAATGTAAATACTAAATCTTGGGAAACACATTGCACTGTCACGACAGATGGATTAAACATCTATTTCGTTTCGGATAGACCAGGAGGATTAGGCGGTCGTGACATTTACCGAATTGTCAAATTACCAGATGGAAGTTGGAGTATGCCAAAAAACCTTGGACCAACCATCAACAGCCCTTTTGATGAAGATTCTCCATTTATTGGAGCAGATAATAAAACACTTTACTATTCAAGCAATGGTGCTGAAAGCATGGGTGGATTTGATATATTTTACTCTCTAAGAGATGAATCTAATAATTGGTCATTGCCAAAAAATCTTGGTTATCCAATCAACAGAACGGGTGATGACTTATTTTACACGACTACGGTTGATGGAACAAAAGGTTATTTCACATCGTTTAGAAGAGATGGTTTTGGAGAAAAGGATATCTATGAAATTGAAAATGATGAATTGGGTATTAAAAGTGTTTCTGCTCTGCGAGGTGTCATACATACCGCTTACAATAAACCATTACCAACTGGGATTTCACTGAAGGTAAAATGTACGAATTGCGATAATAGCGACGTAACAGAAATTTTTCCTCGATTAAGAGATGGTTCGTTTTTTGATCCTTTGGTGAAATGCAAGGAATACGAAGTTTCTTATTTACATGATTCTCAAGAATTTTTCTCTGAAAAATTTAGCACTGATTGTCTTTCAGAATATACTGAAGTCTACAGAGAGCTTTTATTAGATGTAGAAAATATGAAATTTGTACAAATAGAAGACACGATAGGAAAAAGCTATGATGCCTTTATGAAGATGGAGTCACTTTCTGCTGATGTGAAAATTTCAGAAACAGAAACTGTTAATGTTTCAGTTGGAACAGACTTGTCCACTTTAATTGAAATTAATCCTATTTATTTTGACTTAGATAAAGCAATTATTAGACCTGACGCAATGATTGAATTGGATAAAATTGTGAAAATCATGAATCAAAATCCTACTATGGTCATTGAATTAGGATCTCATACGGATTGTAGAGCATCAAAATCATATAATATGAAATTATCTGATCGAAGAGCAAAAGCCTCAGCCGCTTATATTAAGAAAAGAATAGTTGGCGGTTCACGTATCTATGGAAAAGGGTACGGAGAATCAATGTTGAAAAATGGTTGTGCATGCGAAGGTACCGTCGTTTCAACTTGTACAGAAGAAGAACATCAATTGAATAGGCGAACAGAGTTTGTTATCAAAAAATTTAATTAAAACTGAATAGCCTCTTTCAATGAAAGAGGTTTTTTTTTGCTTATTATAGACTTAAAACTTGTCTTTTTACATTTTTCACTTTATCATCGCTACATTAATTTTATATTTGTAACAGAATTATATAATCGTATGAATTTATCTTTAAAACGACCTTTGGCAATTTTTGATCTTGAAACAACAGGTTTAAATATTACCCAAGATAGAATAGTAGAAATTGCTATAATAAAAGCAAACCCAGATGGCAGTGAAGAACATTTTGTGAGAAGGATCAATCCAGAGATGGCTATCCCGAACGAAACAAGTTTAATTCATGGAATATATGACCAAGACATTGTCAACGAACCAACATTTTCTCAAATCGCCGATGAGTTGGTTGATTTTATTGGAGACGCAGATTTAGCAGGTTATAATTCTAATAAATTTGATATTCCTGTTTTGTCAGAAGAACTATTGAGAGTTGGAAATAACTTTGATGTTTCCAATAGAAAGTTTGTTGATGTGCAAAATATTTTTCATAAAATGGAACAGCGGACATTAGCTGCAGCCTATTTATTTTATTGCAAAAAGAATATAGAAAATGCCCACAATGCTTTAGCAGATACATCCGCAACGTGGGAAGTGCTAAAAGCGCAAGTTGAGAAATATGAGTCGATAGAAAATAACATTGATTTTCTATCTGAATTCTCCACAGCAGGAAACTTTAATCTACTTGACTTTGCTGGAAGATTAGCCATCAATGATGACGGAGAGGCGGTATATAATTTTGGGAAAAATAAAGGAAAAACAATTAAAGAAATTTCAATTTCCGAGCCTGGTTATTATGGATGGATGCTAAATGCTGATTTCCCTTTGTATACAAAACAATGTTTGCGAAATGAGATGGAAAAAATAAAAAAAACTATTCCAGTAGCAGCGATAGAACCAGTCGAAAAAGTTAGAAAAAAATTAAGAGAAGAGCCAATTGTTATTAAGCAAGAATCAACTGAATCGCTAGAAGATAAATTAGCTGCCTTAAAGAATAAATTTAAATAAAATCGAGGAATGAAAATAATTTGTATAGGAAGAAATTATGCAGATCATGCAAAAGAAATGAAATCAGAGATTCCAACCACTCCTATGTTCTTTATGAAGCCCGATACTGCTTATTTAAAGCCAGGAAATCCTTTTTTCTATCCTTCATTTACCAAAGATCTGCATTATGAATGTGAACTTGTTGTGAAAATATGTAAAGTAGGGAAAAATATTTCAGAGAAATTTGCACATAATTATTACAGTGAAATTGGCTTAGGAATCGACTTTACAGCAAGAGATTTACAAGAGATTTGCAAATCAAAAGGGCATCCCTGGGAAATAGCAAAATCTTTTGAGCACAGCGCTCCCATTTCAAAAGAATTCATAAATAAAGCGGATCTAGATTGGGAAAACCTTCAATTTTCTCTGCAAAAAAATGAAGAAGTTGTTCAAATTGGACATGTGAAAGATATGATTTTCTCTATCGATCAATTAATTGTATATCTATCTCAATTTATGACCTTAAAAACGGGTGATTTAATTTATACAGGAACACCATCTGGTGTGGGCCCAGTGAAAATTGGAGATAAATTGACTGGATTTATTAAGGATAGAAAAATGTTTGATGTTCATATTAAATAAACATCAGTACTCATTTTCCTTTTGCCTTAACGACAATTAAAATAGTGTACAACATTATTTTAAAATCCAATGCGAGTGTTCTATTTTTAATGTATAAGAGATCAAATTTCATCCTCTTTAACATTTCTTCAATGTTTTCAGCGTAGCCATATTTCACTTGACCCCAAGATGTAATTCCCGGCCTTACGTTGGTTAATTGCAAAAATTGCGGCTCCACTTCTATAATTTGATCGATATAAAATTGACGCTCCGGTCGCGGTCCTACGAGTGACATTTCTCCCCTTAAAACATTATAAAATTGAGGAAATTCATCAAATCTCAATTTACGCATATATCTTCCCACTTTTGTGATTCGAGGATCATTTTCACATGACAACTGTGGTCCAGCATTTTCCGCATCAGTATACATTGTTCTAAATTTAATGATATTGAAAGGAATACCATTTAGTCCTACCCGTTCTTGCTTAAAAAAGATGGGGCCTTTTGAAGATGTTTTCACAGCGATTGCCATTATTACATAAAAAGGCAATAAAAGAATGATTGAAACAACAGAAATCACAAAATCTAAAATCCGTTTTACAATCTGCTGACCGACAGGCATCGAATCTGAATTTACCTCAAAAAGTAAAGCTCCAAAAAGATTATTCATCTTCACCGATCCTAATAAAAGGTCATACATATCTGGCGATATTTTTATTTTAATATTTCCTCCTTCTATCCTAGATATTATGTTTCTTAGGCGAGCGTGATCACTAATTTCTAAGGCAATAATTACTTCTTCAATTTTATTTTCTCGCAAGATAAGATCCAGATTATTCACGTGACCCAAATAGGTCAGTTGTGATTCAAGCGCTTTGTCTACCCCATTTAAATTAACAAACCCGACAAATTGATTACCAATACCTTTGGGTAAGTTTAGTATTTCATTGTAGATAGCCACAGCTTTTTCACTTCCGCCGATTAACAAGGTTCTAAATCCACTTCTATTTTGATGCACTTTCTTGACAATAAAGCTGACTAAAAAAATACGAGGAATAAAAGAAAAACTGAAATAAATTGAAAATAAGATTAGAATTGACTTATAATACAACTGATAGTCCTTCACGTTATCATCTAAAAGAAAAAGGAAAAAGAGTATTATTGTTCCAACGACAGAACTAAAGAAAGTATAACTGAAAATTTTAAGCCTATATAATCTTCTCACATCATAATAAGTACCTTGTAATAAATAGATTGCTATCCAAATAAATGGCACTAAGAAAATACCGCGATAAAACGTAGAATCTACAGTGAACACTTGATTTTCAATGTACGTTTTTCGACAATAATAAAAAACACCCCACGACAAAGAAGCTGACAACCAATCTATTAAAATAAAAATAATCGTTAATAAACTTCGAAACATAAATTAGAAATAAACTACTTTAATATTATCAATACAAATTTCGCCAGCACCTAAACCGGTCTCTAAATAAGCTTGAAAACTCATCTGATAGTAGGAAGCAGTAGTGTAGAACGACACAATTTCTTTGATGTCAATATAAATTTTCTTCCACTTGATTGAAGACGTTTCTTGTTTGTTTAATTGTACATTTTGATTTGGCTTCACATCCGTTGGAGAAATCGCTAAAACGCCCGTAGTTAGAGAATTCGTATTATAATAATCTATTTCTAAATACACTTCCTTCCCTCCTTTTGGTAACACCAAATGTTCTGTTGTATAGGCAATCCAACTTGAATCTGCAGGCGTTAGTGTAACGTGACCATAATAATTTCCATATTTCAAAATGAGAGGATCATTCGCCGAAGTAATTTGAGTCAAGGAATTAGGATCATTCTCAATTTGCATTGCAGCATCTTCAAAATCCTCTATCCAAAATTTTGACCATGAATAATAGCGCGTGACAGGATTTAGGGTAACTGTTTTATTTTGAACTAACTCCGTATTCACTTCATACACTTCCGTAAATGGGAATAATTTCTTAGTAGCTGAAATACCATTGTTTTTAATTGCAGGATAAATTTTGATATTTACATTTCCCTTCAGTAATAATGGGATTTTAAATGGGACTTCAAAAACACCAATTATTTTGTCATCAATGTACACCCAGGCATCGGTAAAATTATGTGTTAATTCCCCTTGATACATGGATGCCGATGTGTTCGCTTCCAAAGTCCAAGCATTCACTTCCAGCCAGGAAGGGTCCGGATTGTTTTTCAAGCAAGAAGAAAACAAAAAACCAACGAAAAGCAATGAAAATATAGTTCTCATAAAGTGCATAGCCCAAATTTAACGCTAATTTTCAATAATTATTGTCAACGGCCGGAACATTTGAATGATTTAGAATATCTAAAATTTTATGAGCAACAATTAATGAGTTGTAACCATCATCTAACGAGACAATTGGATCTTTATCATTTACAATTACATCATAAAAAGATTTCAATTCATATTTAATTGGATTTAGGGCTTCAATCTCAGGTAAAGTAGAAACAATTACTTTAGAATCACCAATATTTTTTAGAACTACTTCTTCCAGTTCATTGGTTAAAAAATTAACAGTAAGACATTTTTCTTTTTGAAAAAATTGCATTTCATTCCTGTAAAATTTAGAAAGTCTACTTGCTGATAGATTAGCAACACAACCATTATCAAATTCTAATTTCACATTTACAATATCATTTTCCTTGCTAAAAACAGAAATTCCAGTAGCTGAAATTTTCCGTATTCCTGACTTAACGATAGTCAAAATAATATCTATATCACTCATCATAAGGTCCAAGACTAGCGAAATTTCACTAGATTCTGCATTGTATTGTAGATGATTTTGAGCGTCAATTAATTTTGGTTTATTAATAGACGAAATACTTGCTAAATAAGCAGGATTAAACCGATTTGTAGAACCGACCTGAAATTTCACACTTGCTTCTCTCGAAAGATTAATAAATGACCGCGCTTCTTCTATTGTTTGCGTAATAGGTTTGTCGAGAAATATATGTTTACTTTTTCTTAAAGCTAAAGTAGCTAATTCATAGTGTTTTAAAGTGGAAGATACTATATCAACACAATCCACTTTTTCTAACAAATCATCGTAAGATAAAAATCGTTTAACTGCATATACCTCAGATATTTGTTGCGCTTTTAGATCATCTGGCTCATAAAAACCTACTAATTCAAATTGATCGTTCAGTTCTATAAGCAAACGAATGTGGATTTTCGCCAAACCACTAGCTCCTAATACACCAATTTTAAGCATCAGTTTCTTTTTTTTACAAAAATAGCTCACCTTACTCATTGTTTGAATGCGCTCCTTCAATTTTTATTAACAACGAAAACTAAATAAGTCGATTGTTTTATTTCCATTTACCCTAGTGTCCGAATTATTTTTGTTTGTCCAACCACCTGTTGAAAGCTCATTATAACGTATTTTATTTCATTTCGGAAAATATTTAAAATAAAATCGAATTTAATGCTTAAATAAAATTTGGAAATACTATATTTGCACTCTTCAAAATGGAGGCTATAGCTCAGTCGGTTAGAGCGACGGTTTGTGGTACCGTAGGTCGTGGGTTCGATCCCCACTAGCCTCCCCAAAAAAAAGAAAGAGTAATTTACGAAAGTTGTTGCTCTTTTTTCTTAAAATCTAGTCCTAAAAAAGCATTTCGATTATTTTCTATGTATGAAGAAAATTAAAATTATTATTATTTTCATTTTCCTCATAATTACTTACTACAGTTTAAGACTTCCTGACCCTAAAAGTTTAACCGTACATATAAATGATAAATTGGGGCACTTTTTAGCATATGCATCTTTAGCAATTAACGTTCTATTAGTATGTAATTTAGTAAAAGAAAAACTCATTGGAATTATTCTGATGATCAGCTATGGATTTCTTATGGAATTCTTTCAGGGATTTGTTCCAGGAAGAGATCCTTCTTTTTTAGACATGATTGCCAACTCTAGCGGAATCCTTGTTGGTTTGGTGATTTTTTTACTGTTCAAAAAACAAATAATTGCTATTTATACGAAAATACATGTTTTGTAAATTGAAAAATATTTAATAACTAGAGCAATCGACAACTTCTTATTGTAAAGTGATCACTTTTTATTTTCACTTGTTGAATATTACTACTTTCGTCAAATGATATTATTTTTATAATCCCCATTATGATAGATTTATCACACGCTGATAACCAAATTCAAAGTGTCACTAATTTTAAAGACCTTGTTTCGACAACTTTTCAAGGGCAACTTAATGCGCTTTATTGGCATCGTGAAATAAATGGTGATTTTTCTGAAATTGTTAAAAAGATAGAGCTAAATGATACAATTATTGAACTGGAAGAAGAAGAACTTCGTGAACTTCACCTGAGTGAAATGGGACAAATTGCTCGTGAAATTCTTTTAAATGATTTGAAGTTATTGACAGCACATGGCGCATCTCCAATTCTAAACGTGATTAAGTGTTATGAACGACATGATGCCTACCCATTTTTCCCCACTGATGTTTATTCTTTTCATGTAGATAGATCACCGATACCTGTCGATACATTTTTATGCACGTACTATGGAGAGTCGAGTGAAATATTAGCCAATTCTCAAGCCCAGCAAAAAATACTTATTCCCGAAATCCGTGACGAACTTAAAAAAATATATGATGGAAGAGATGAAGGTTTTGAATCATTTTTAATTGAACATTTCTTTGATCTGCATTATGAAGTTAATCCTAAGGCCTGCCCAACTAAATTAGGTCTTGGTCACGTATGGAGATTAGCTACTGATCACCCTAATAGTCAAGTTCCTCCCTGTATTCACCGCGCACCTGTTGAAAAAATTGGTCAGAACCGCTTATTATTAATATGTTAAAACCACTTTTAAAAAACAACGAATTGTTCTTTAGAAGAAATTAAATGTGCTGTAATCAATATATTTCATCTTTCACTTCTCTCCTATTCTTGCATCGTATTTTACAAAAATATTGATCCACATTGCGCGTCCTAATCGTATGATGTAGGGTTGGATAATAAGCATCACCGATGACAAAATCAACATGAAATAAGTTAAAGAATAATTCAAATACAAGTAAAAAATCGAAGTTATAGCGATTACTATCAAAACGACAACTGGATAACTCATCCAAAGAGCACCATAGTAAAATCCAGGCTCTACTACAAAATCTTGTCCGCAGATGGTACAATTATCGTCCATCATTAAACAGCGTTTCAGATGATATGGGTTTTTATGAATAAACAAGTTTCCTTCATGACATTTTGGACATTTCAATTTCAAAATACTGTATGTCTTCGTTCCCTTCTTTAAAAGTTGTCGCTGCATTTTCTTTTAAAATTTATTCGTTAGCTCTAAGTTAGGTATAATTATTCTTTTTAGTGAAAAGAGAATAATTCAAGAATGTTATATTTTCAAATGAAAAGAGAGAAAGCAATAAAAATAGCATTCAATCCTGTTTTTGACACTTGTGATAATTAAAAAAACCTCTACTTCTATTTTTGACCGTAATTACTGTAAAAAGTTTCATCTAGTATCCTATCGAATTTTGTCTCAAAAACACTATCTTTGCGCCCTATTAAAAATTGTCATAGCTGGTATGAAGAACGCTGAAGAAATCGAAAAAAGAAGAACATTTGGAATTATTTCTCACCCCGATGCTGGTAAAACAACATTAACCGAAAAACTATTGCTTTTTGGAGGTGCGATACAATCAGCTGGAGCAGTTAAAAACAATAAAATAAAGAAAACAGCAACTTCAGATTTCATGGAGATTGAAAAGCAAAGAGGAATCTCCGTTGCTACCTCCGTAATGGCTTTCGAATACGCTGGAAAACAAGTAAATATTTTAGATACTCCTGGTCACAAGGATTTTGCTGAAGACACTTTTCGAACGCTAACGGCAGTAGATAGTGTTATTCTAGTGATTGACAGTGCTAGTGGAGTTGAATCACAAACAGAAAAGTTAATGGAAGTTTGCCGAATGAGGAAAACACCCGTTATCATCTTTATCAATAAAATGGATAGAGAAGGTAAATATGTGTTTGACTTATTGGACGAATTGGAATCAACACTTGATATTAAAGTCAGACCGCTTACTTGGCCTATTGGAATGGGTGATCGCTTCAAAGGGGTTTACAATATCTACGATAAAAGTTTGAACTTATTTCAAGCCAACAAAACGAAGATTTCTACTGAAATTGTTGAGATAACAGATCTAAACGATCCACAATTAGATGAAATCGTAGGGGAAGCACCTGCAAATGAGCTACGTGAAGAATTGGAAATCGTTGAAGGCGTATACGATGCATTTGATCGAGAAGCATACTTAAAAGGAGATATTGCACCTGTATTTTTCGGTTCAGCCGTGAATAATTTTGGTGTAAAAGAATTATTAGATACTTTCTGCAGAATTTCGCCTTCCCCTCGAGGAAGAGATACAGATTTGCGTTTCATTTACCCAGAAGATGAGAAATTTTCAGGATTCGTTTTTAAAATTCATGCGAACTTAGATCCAAAACACAGAGATAGAATCGCATTCCTTCGAATCGTTTCAGGAAAATTTGAACGAAACACATTCTACAATCACGTTCGTTTAGACAAGAAAATGAAATTTCCCAATCCTACTTCATTCATGGCGCAAGATAAAAGCGTTATCGATGAGGCATATCCTGGCGATGTGATTGGATTATACGATACAGGAAGTTTTAAAATTGGTGATACACTAAATGAAGGTGAAAAATTTATGTACAAAGGTATTCCTAGTTTCTCTCCTGAAATCTTCCAAGAACTTGAAAATTTAGATCCATTGAAATCAAAACAATTGGAGAAAGGTATTCGTCAATTAATGGATGAAGGAGTTGCGCAACTATTTATTCAACAACCTGGAAATCGTAAAATTGTAGGTACCGTGGGTCAACTGCAATTTGAAGTTATCGCGTATCGTCTTGAACATGAGTATGGCGCAAATTGTCGATTTGTTCCTAAAAATTATTTCAAGGCTTGTTGGTTAACAACTGATAATCAAGAACAAATGACTCAATTTATGCGTGCAAAAGGAAATTATTTAGCAAAAGATAAGGATGATAATTGGGTTTTCTTAGCAGAAACATCTTTCTTATTGTCAATGGCTGAGCAAGATTATCCAGCCATTACATTTCATAAAACATCTGAGTTTAAATTGGAAGTTTAGATTAGGGCATAGAGAATAGGGCTTTAGGCATAGGAAATATGTAGATGTGATAAAAAACATTGAACCATATAAGGGATTTGAGGACATATAAGGGGTTGAATTAGGACAATGATAGTATAGAAATGTGAAAGTGTTTTGTTTTAACGGTTGTAAAGAGCAACCCAGTACCTAAAACCCAACACCAAAAAAATATTGAACCATATAAGGGATTTGAGGACATATAAGGGGTTGAATTAGGACAATGATAGTATAGAAATGTGAAAGTGTTTTGTTTTAACAGTTGTAAAGAGCAACCCAGTGCCTAAAACCAAATACCCAACACCAAATAAAATATTGAACCATATAAGGGATTATAAGGACATATTAGAGAATGATTAATATATTAAAAAAGTAAGAGGATTTTAAAACATTAAGAATTGAGTTTTGTTTTACACTCGTTTTGTGTAACAAATGATTAAAACACAACACTTATATGTCCTTATATTCCTTATATGGTTTAAAACAAAAAAAATGATATCAATTGACGGTTTAGCTGTAGAATTTAGTGGTACAACACTTTTTAGTGATGTTTCTTTCGTTATTAATGAAAATGATAAGATTGCCTTAATGGGTAAAAATGGGGCGGGGAAATCCACTCTTTTGAAGATTTTATCGGGTTTAACTCAGCCTACTCGTGGAAGTGTTTCTGCGCCTAAAGAATATATTATTGCCTATTTGCCTCAGCATTTATTGACGGAAGATGATTGCTCTGTTTTTGATGAAACGTCAAAAGCATTTAAGGCGATTTTCTCCATGAAAGATGAAATCGAAGCTTTAAATCAGGAGTTAACGATTAGAACGGACTACGAATCCGACGAATATATGAAAATCATTGAGCGTGTTTCAGAAGTAAGTGAAGCATTTTATATGATTGAAGAAATAAATTACGAAGCGGAAGTTGAAAAAGTGCTTTTCGGACTTGGATTTTTACGTGAAGATTTCACTAGGCCAACCAAAGAATTTAGTGGTGGCTGGAGAATGAGAATTGAATTAGCTAAAATTTTATTGCAAAAACCAGACCTTATCTTATTAGATGAACCTACGAATCACATGGATATTGAATCGATTCAATGGCTGGAAGATTTTTTAATCAATAATGCAAAAGCGGTGGTGGTGATTTCGCACGATAGAACGTTTGTTGACAATATTACCACACGAACGATTGAAGTCACAATGGGAAGAATTTATGACTACAAAGCGAAATATTCTCATTATTTAGAATTAAGAAAAGAACGTAGAGAACAACAGCAAAAACAGTTTGATGAACAGCAAAAATTCATCGCAGAACAGACCGAATTTATTGAACGATTTAAAGGTACATTTTCTAAAACATTGGTCGTTCAATCGCGTGTTAAAATGTTAGAAAAACTAAAAATCGTGGAGGTCGATGAAGTAGATTCCTCTTCACTGCGATTGAAGTTCCCTCCTGCCCCAAGATCAGGAAATTACCCTTTGATTGTTACCGAACTTTCAAAATCATACAAAGATCATGTGGTTTTCAAAGATGCTTCATTGACCATTGAACGAGGACAAAAAGTAGCCTTTGTTGGTAAAAATGGAGAAGGGAAATCAACCATGATTAAAGCGATCATGAAACAACTTGATTTTGAAGGTACATTGGAATTAGGACACAATGTTCAAATTGGTTATTTCGCTCAAAACCAAGCTGCTTTATTAGATGAAAGTTTAACAATTTTTGAAACAATTGATCATATTGCTGTGGGCGATATTAGAACAAAAGTAAAAGATATTCTCGGTGCGTTTATGTTTGGTGGAGAAACGAGCACAAAGAAAGTGAAAGTGCTGTCAGGTGGAGAAAAAACGCGCTTAGCAATGATAAAACTATTGTTAGAACCTGTCAACCTTTTAATTTTAGATGAACCTACCAATCATCTAGATATGAAAACAAAAGATATTATCAAAGATGCCTTGGCAGCGTTTGACGGCACATTAATACTGGTATCTCACGATCGAGATTTCTTGGATGGTTTAGCGACAAAAGTGTTTGAGTTTGGAAATAAGCGTGTTGTTGAACATTTTGAAGACATCAAAGGATTCTTAGTGAAAAAGAAAATGGAGAATTTAAAAGAAATAGAACGTAAAAATTAACAGATGAATTTTAAATCGAAACTCGGAATATTAAGAATACTAGCAATACTTGAAGGAATATCATACTTGCTTCTTTTTGCTGTAACAATGCCATTAAAAAAAATATATGGTATACCTGAACCTAATAAATTTGTAGGATATGCACATGGCTTCTTATTTATTGCATATTGCATTTATGTTATATTAGTTGCTTCAGAAAAAAAATGGTCTATTAAAACAACTTTATTAGCAGGCTTTGCCTCTTTGGTTCCATTTGGGACTTTTATTGCGGATGCTAAGATATTTAAGAAAAATTGAAAAAAATTAAAAAAAATTAACCACAGAGGGCACTGAGTTAAAAAATAGAGTTTCACAGAGTTTTTAAAAAGGACACTGTGAAACTCCTCAAAAAAAACTCTGTGCACTCTGTGGTTAAAAAAAAGATTATCTATGAACGAAACAAGAAAACACGTTGAAGTATGTTCAACACCCGGGGAATACGCTTATTACAAAGGAGAATATGAAATCGTTGTTGTGATTGATGTATTAAGAGCAACGTCAGCTATTTGCGCAGCTTTTCACAATGGAATAAATTCGATAATCCCTGTTCCTACCGTTGAGGAAGCGTGGGAATATAAAAACAAAGGATTTCTTGTAGGTGCGGAAAGAAAAGGACAAATCGTTGAAGGTTTTGATTTTGGAAATTCGCCTTACAGTTACATGAAGGAAGAATTTAGAGGCAAAGATGTGGTTTTATCGACCACCAACGGAACGAAATCAATTGACGTGTGTAAAGATGCTGATATTGTGGTGATTGGTTCTTTTTTAAATCTCAATTATCTATGTGAATGGTTGGCTGTTCAAGATAAAAATATTCTTTGTCTCTGTTCAGGATGGCAAGATAAATTTAATTTAGAAGATACAATTTGTGCTGGCGCAATTTCAGATTTCCTAATCAATACGGGTAATTTCACATCAGATGAAGACTCTTCCATTGCTGCAAAATATTTATATCTTTCTGCAAAGGATAATTATTTCGGTTATTTAAAATCGAGTTCACACCGAAGAAGATTGAAAAATTTAAACTTAAATGAGGATATTAAATACTGTTTAACACCTAATCAAACAGACGTTATTCCGATTTTGAGAGATGGGAAATTGGTGAAATTGTAATTATATTTCATGTATTTATTGTTTTTTTTTGTTGTAGGTGTAAGGCATGCCTTAAACCT
>CAMDAO010000008.1 GCA_945888595.1 Chryseobacterium gleum
CCTGCCGTCATGCCATTTTTGATATCTTTTAACACATTTCCACTTTCAGAATCCTTTCTTTTTTGAAGATATAATCCTACAGTAACAGCTAAAATCAGAAAAAGCATGTTTAAAAGGACAGATGGTTTTAATGAATCTGCAGAAGAAACACCCATTCCGAACATACTTAATTTGATTAAGATCCATCCAAAAGCAAAAATAATTCCAGATTTTAATGTAACTCTCATTTTTTTTGAATTGTGAATGTTTAATGTTTGATTTTTAATTATTTATAATCAAACATCAAAAATTCATCATTATTAATTTATCTGTTCATTGAAACCAAGAACTCCTCATTTGAAATAGTTGTTTCCATATTATTCTTCAAGAATTCCATCGCTTCCACAGGATTCATGTCCGAAATAAACTTACGAAGTACCCAAATACGTTGAAGCATGTCTTTTCCTAATAACAAATCATCTCTTCTTGTTCCAGATGCGATAAGATCAATAGCAGGGAAAATACGTCTGTTCGAAATTTTACGATCTAATTGTAATTCCATATTCCCCGTTCCTTTAAATTCTTCGAAGATAACTTCGTCCATTTTAGATCCTGTTTCCGTTAAGGCAGTAGCTAAAATGGTAAGTGAACCGCCATTTTCTATTTTTCGCGCTGCACCGAAGAAACGTTTTGGTTTATGCAACGCATTTGCGTCTACACCACCTGATAATACTTTCCCTGAAGATGGAGAAACTGTATTGTAAGCTCTCGCTAAACGAGTGATTGAATCCAAAAGAATACAAACATCATGACCACATTCAACCATTCTTTTTGCTTTTTCAAGAACCATATTAGCCACTTTTACATGACGCTCAGCTGGTTCATCGAAAGTCGAAGCAATTACTTCTGCTTTCACACTTCTAGCCATATCTGTCACCTCTTCAGGCCGTTCATCAATAAGAAGAACGATTAAATACGTTTCAGGATGATTTGCAGCAATCGCATTTGCAACGTCTTTTAATAACATTGTTTTACCTGTTTTTGGCTGAGCAACGATTAAACCACGTTGACCTTTTCCAATCGGAGCAAACATATCCATAACACGCGTAGAAAGAGTTTCTTGCTTGTGTCCTGTTAATTTGAATTTTTCGTCAGGGAAAAGAGGTGTTAAATATTGAAAAGGAACCCGATCTCTGATATAAGAAGGATGGCGACCATTGATAGAATCAACTTTTACTAAAGGGAAAAATTTCTCTCCTTCTCTCGGAGGTCGAATTGAACCTTTAATTGTATCTCCAGTTTTTATTCCAAACAGTTTAATTTGACTTTGAGAGACATATACATCATCAGGAGAAGGTAAATAATTATAATCTGAAGAGCGCAAGAATCCGAAACCTTCAGCCGCAACTTCAAGCACACCTTCCGCATTTACGATTCCAACCAAATCATACATCTCTTCTTCTTTTTCTCTTTCGATTTGTTGAGGTGTTTTATTCTGATTTTGGTGCTGATTAGGATTTGGTTTGTTTTGTTGTGGATTGTTGTTTTGTATTGGGTTATTTTGATGATTTGCAGGTTTTATATAACTTGGGTGATTTGGATTATTTTGATTTTGACTATTTGTAGGCTTTTGAGTTTTTTCAACTGCTACGCGCGGGGTTTGCTGATTAACTGTTGGTGCTTGTTGCACCATATCGCCACCATTCGCATTATTTTCAAGATTTGCTGCAGCTTCAAGCGCGGCTTGTTTTAATAATTTACTAGGATGAAGATTCGGTTTGTTAGTTTTTTGAATAGGAATTACAACTTTTTTATGTTGAACGGATGTTGTAGTTAAAATTTCATCTGCTTTTTCAGTATTAAAAAGTTCTGATTGAGATACTGTATTTTCATCCGTAACAATAACCTTCTTAATTACTCTTGCACGCTTTGGTTTTACTGTCGCTTCAGCTTCAGCTTCTATAGCTGATGGCTCAAGTATAGTAACATCTTGTTGATCTGTTACTTTTTCTACAGTTGGATTTTTATCCTTTTTGATTGCAGGGGAAGCCTTAAGAACTTTTTCAATTTCCTTTTTAACCTCTACTACCTTTTCTGTTTTTTGATTCGCAGACAATGAAATTATTTGATCAATTAATTCTGCTTTTTTTAGCGTTTCAAAATTTGTTGCGCCTACTGATTTTGCGATTTCTTTTAAATCAGGGAGTTTTTTACTCTCTAAATCTTTTTTATCCATAAAAAATGATAAATATATTGTTTTGAATTTTTGAGGTATTTCTTGCGAAATATTTTGGATATTGTGTTGAACAAAGATATTTTTTTGTTCTAGGGTACAATAGTACAAATTTTCTTCCTTTTAACAATGCATCTTTTTATTTTTTTTAAAATTGGTTACTGGATTAAAGAATTCTGAGAAAAGATGCGAGACAGAAAGGCCAGAGTTTAAGACGGATTAACTTTTTTAAAATAAGTACATTGTCTCTTAGAATCGCAGTATTTTATCTCAAAGCGGAGCAACTTCATGTCTAAATTATTCTTGCTATATTTGACATCTAAAAAAATATAAAATGAAATCAATATATTCAATGTTAGGATTTGTAACTGCTTTTATGTTAGTAGGTTGTTCATTTTATTTAGAAAGCATTTTACCTTCAATTGATCCCTTATTTTTTAAGGTTCTGAGATATATTTTAATGGGTTTTCTTATCGTTGTATCCTACAAGCGAAAAAAAATGTCCTTGTGGATTTTCTCAGCAATGATCATTGGAATTGAAGTTGGAATTGATTTTCCCGAATTTGCAAAAGAAATGGAGCGCTTTGGGAAAATATTTTTAAGGTTAATCAAAACACTCGTCGCACCATTGATATTCGCAACTCTTGTTGTTGGTATTGCTGGGCATAGCAATATTAAGCAAGTTGGACGAATGGGAATGAAAAGTATTTTATATTTTGAAATTGTCACCACCATTGCCTTATTTATTGGATTGTTAGCAATTAATATTAGTCAAGCGGGAGTGGGTGTGAAGATTGAAGCAAGAGATTCAGATTCGGATAAAGCGACTTCAATTTTAAAAGATGCACATGTTGATTTGAAAAAACATGATACTAAAACTCTTTCTTCCTATTCAGTTGATACTATTTTAAGAGGAGATGCGCTATTGAATGCTAAAATTGAAATGCGTTTCAAAATGAAAATGGATTCTATTTCGCAAACGAAAGAGGAGGAAGAATCCAAAAACATTGTTCATAAGGATCATATTGTTGAAATGTTCCCAGAAAATATTGCTAAATCAATTTTTGAAAACAATATTTTACAAGTGGTTGTTTTTTCTGTCATTTTTGCCATTGGTTTAGGCATGGTGAAGCATCAGAGACAAAAGGAAACGATGCTCAATTTTTTTGAAGGCTTAAGTGAAGTCATGTTTAAATTTACAGATATTGTCATGTATTTAGCTCCTTTAGCAGTTTTTGGAGCATTGTCCAGCACTGTTGCTAAGTCAGGAGTTGATGTATTAATGCAGTTATTCAAGTTGGTTGGAACCTTATATGTTGCTTTAATTGTGTTTGTATTAGTGGTCTTTTTACCAATTGCCCTGATAGCTAAAATTCCTATTAAACGATTTTTGAGTGCTGTGTCTGAACCTGTTTCATTGGCTTTTGCTACAGCTAGTAGTGAGGCCTCATTACCAATCGCTATGGAGAATTTACAAAAGTTCGGAGTAGCAAAAAAAGTAGTAGCGTTTGTAATACCAACAGGTTATAGTTTCAATCTGGATGGTACCACTTTGTATCTTTCCTTAGCGTCTGTTTTTGTTGCACAAATGTGTGGTGTTGATTTAACGATTCCTCAACAAATTACAATGTGTTTTGTACTAATGTTAACTAGTAAAGGTGTTGCTGGAGTTCGTGGAGCTTCATTTGTTATACTTGCTGGAACAGTCGCTTCTATGGGGTTAGATCCAGAAAAAGCGAGTGTTATTCTTGCTGTTGATGCATTGATGGATATGGGAAGAACTAGTATAAATGTACTGGGTAATTGTTTAGCTTCTGTCGTAATAGCAAAAAGCGAAGGAGAATTTGATATGGAAATTGCTTCTGGAAGAAAAGAGTTTGAGAATTAAAATTTCTTTTATTCGATGATATATTGCTAATATTCATTGATTTAAGTTATTTGTTCATTGAGAAGTAAATTGGTTTTATTTTAATTAATTAATCGTTTTATTTGTTTAGTTACTTCAATTTCAAAACTAAAATTATTGATATGGTAAAAGGATTTTTATTAGCAATTTCTCTGCTGATTTCGTTTACGTTTTTTTCTCAAATAATATACCCGGGAACTCCAACGGTTGGCTCTGTTGAAATGGTGTTTGATTATTCTGTTTCAAAATGCAATACGATTGATATACCAGACGCTCCAACAAGAGTTTTTCGCGATGCTTCTGGCAACTTAAATTTAATGGCTTCTCATTATACTAGTTGGAGAATGACGGGTGCAAATTTCACTTCTTTAACGAAAGATTGTGCTTCAGTAATGACTTCAGATTTAGATTCGGATCCTTCAAAATTCAACAATCAAGAATGGATTTCTTCAACTTATACCGAAGATGGGACAACAGTTCACGCATTAATTCACGACGAGTATGTTCCTTGTGGTAACTGGAATAATTGCTGGTATAACGGAATCACATATGCCTCTTCAACGAATGGAGGCCAAACATATTCTCATACTACGGCTCCAAGTAATTTGGTGGCAGCTTCTCCTTATCAATCTCCTTATCCAACGGTTCATACTCCTTTTGGAATTTTTGGTGGATCAAACATTATAAAAAAAGATGGGTATTATTATGTTCTTGTTCATTTGGAAGCACATTTATTACAAGATTGGGGAACTGGAGTAATAAGAACAAATAATTTAAGTGATCCAGCAAGTTGGAGAGGTTGGGATGGAACTGGTTATACTGTTTCATTTGTAAATCCATATACTGCAACTGGATACAGTGTTGCAGATAAAGTATTAGCTCCAGTTTCTAGAGATCGTATTGCTAAAATGTGTTCTAGTTTAACGTATAATACTTATTTTGGAAAATACATGGTTGTGGATTATACCAATAGTGTTGTTAATGGAGTAATGACCTATGGATTCTTTTATGCCTTATCAGATGATTTAATTAATTGGTCGTATCCTCGATTGATTTTGCAAACGACTTCAACTTGGGCAGTTGGAGGGTCTTTATATCCTTCAATCATTGATCATACTGATGTTACAAGAAATTTTGAACAACCTGGGCAAACGTGTTACATGTATTATACAAAATGGAATTCTGGAACGTATGATAGAGATTTATTGAGGGTTCCTTTGACGTTTAATAAAGAAATTGTTAATTCATTTGTAGTAAACAGTACCACTGATTTATCCGATAAAACTCCTGGTGATGGAATTTGTTTAACAACTGGCGGAGTTTGTTCACTTCGAGCTGCTTTGGAAGAATCAAATGCTCGTCCTCCTTACGATTTTTATGATATTACTCCAATGCCAATTACCTTTGCTATTTCTGGTACAGGAGTAAAAACAATCACTCCAACTATAGGCTATTCTGAAATTTTTTATCCAATCAATGTCAATGGATATAGTCAAACTGGTGGGCTTGAAAACACAAATGACTTCAATTTAGGATTGAATACGGCAATAAAAGTAAAAGTCGATGGTATAAATACTGGAGGGACTTTTGCATTTCACTGCGGAAATAACACATTAAAAGGACTTTCTCTAGTGAATGGAAATATTGATTTTTTATATGAGGAAGGATATTCAAAAAGCAAAGATAATAATACTATTCAAGGTTGTTTTATAGGAATGAGCACCAACGGAGTATCGCCATCGGATGCTGCACTGCATTTTAATAATCAAGATTTAAATAGTATTGGAGGAATAACCAATGCGACTCGTAATTTAATTGGAGGCGGAATTATTTTTGAAAAATCAGATTCTAATTCAGTTTTCGGGAATTATTTTGGAACAACTTTAACAGGTGTTTCTTCTAGCGGAAGCATTGTTCATGGTATTCAAATTTTAGATTCATCTTCTTATAATTTTGTTGGAGGAACAAATGCTATGGAACCCAATTTAATTTCAGGTGGAAATCGAGGGGTAATGATTCAAGGTATGGGTGCAACTGCAAATGAGGTTGTAAATAATTTAATTGGATCAACTATTGACGGAGTAACCCCTTTAGGAAATCAAAATGCAGGGATTTTATTATCAAATGGAACATCTTCTAATATCATTTCTAGAAATGTAATTATGGCAAACTCTTCGGATGAAGCAGGAATTTGGATGGATAGCACATTTAGCAATACGATTAAATCAAATTACATAGGAACCAGTGCTAATCAGTTTGCTGTTGCTGGAAATGGAAATGCGGGAACTTATAGTGCTGGCATCTTCTTAATGAATGAAAGTTCAAACAATATGATTGGTGGAGTTAATTCAGTGGATGGAAATGTAATTGCAAATAATGTGTTTGGAATTCTTTTAGAATCAAACACAGGTTTTGGAAATTCATTTAAGTCAAATATATTTTACAATAATACTGAAATGGCAATTGATATAGATGCAGATTATACTCCTTCTGGTTTAGATGTATTAGATGTAGATTCTGGACCAAATGGAACTCAAAATTATCCAATTATTACAAGTTCGTATGTAACTTCTTCAGAAATTTCAATTGTTGGAACTTTTAATTCAAAAGCAAATACAGCGTATGCAATCCAATATTATTCGAATGTAAGCTGCAATCAATCAGGAAATGGGGAAGGTAAAGTGTTAATTGGTACTCAAATAATAACAACCAATTCTTCTGGAAATGCAACAATTAACATTTCATTTTCTGCTGTTGTTGCAGTTGGAAGTTTTATTACTTGTTTAGCGACTGATAATCTAAATTCCACATCAGAATTTTCGGAATGTTTATTGACACAAGCGGCAACTCCTCCTTCAACTCCTATTATTTCAGCTTCGAGTGGTTTGTCTTTTTGTCAAGGTAATTCAGTAACTTTAACATCTTCAACAGCAACTTCTTATTTATGGTCAACTGGCGCAACAACTCAATCGATTGTAGTTTCTATTGCAGGAAATTATAGTGTTACTGTTTATAATGCACAAGGATTATCTGCGAATTCTAGTTCAACTTCTGTTACAGTAAATAGTTTGCCAGTCGTTTTAGCTGGAAATGATCAGGAAGTATGCGTTGGAAGTTCAGTGCTTTTATCAGCAGCAGGTGCCTCAGCGTATAGTTGGGATAATGGCGTTATTAATGGTCAACTCTTTACTCCATCAGTGGGGAACTTAACCTATACTGTAACAGGCACAGATGGAAATAATTGTATAAATACAGATCAAGTTGTAATTACGGTGCATAGTTTACCAGTCGTTTTAGCTGGAAATGATCAGGAAGTATGCGTTGGAAGTTCAGTGCTTTTATCAGCAG
Source organism: Chryseobacterium gleum (assembly GCA_945888595.1). Taxonomy (GTDB): domain Bacteria; phylum Bacteroidota; class Bacteroidia; order Flavobacteriales_D; family Crocinitomicaceae; genus CAIUKX01. Next base: position 7,467 of record CAMDAO010000008.1, read on the forward strand.
CAGGTGCCTTAGCGTATAGTTGGGATAATGGCGTTGTTAATGGTCAACTCTTTACTCCTACAGTGGGGAACTTAACCTATACTGTAACAGGAACAGATGGAAATAATTGTATAAATACAGATCAAGTTGTAATTACGGTCAATGATCTACCTACAGTTCCCGTAATTACTTCTTTTTCAACGATTTTAACATCAAGTGCTGCATCTTCTTATCAATGGTTTTCTGGTTCAGATTTGATAAATGGTGAAACAGCACAAACGTATTCACCTACCCAAACAGGAATATACTTTGTTGAGATAACTGATTCAAATGGATGTTCTGCTACTTCAGATGGTTTTACTTTCACATTTTCAGCATTAACAAGTTTGAATAAAACGGGCACTATTGAAGTTTCTCCGAACCCAAGCTCGGGTAAGTTTTCGATTTCTTTTGGTAATTCAGATGTGCGTTCAATAAAAGTTTTCAATGCCTCAGGTTCTGTTGTTTTTAATTCTTCAATTCACATTTCAGAAATTGATTTAACTACTCAGTCAAAAGGGGTTTATTTCTTGAAAATAGAAACAGACAATAAAATTTATATTACTAAATTGGTTGTGAATTAATCGCGTTAAGAAATTTTATATTGCAGGTTTATAGTAAACAGAATTTTTAATCTGTCAATTTCCCTCTCAAAAATTTCCCTGTATAATTATTTTCTTGCACTACTAAATTTTCTGGAGTTCCTTCGAAAACTACATTTCCTCCTAAATCGCCTCCCTCTGGACCAATATCAATAATCCAATCAGCGCATTTAATTACTTCGGTATTGTGTTCTATAACAATTACCGAATGACCAGCGTTTATAAGTTCGTTAAAAGCAATTACTAATTTATTGATATCATGAAAGTGCAAACCTGTCGTTGGTTCATCAAAAATAAATAGGGTGGAAGGGCTATTTCCTCCTTTTGCAAGAAAAGAGGCTAATTTTATTCGCTGCGCTTCACCGCCACTCAAAGTGCTGGACGATTGCCCTAGTTTTACGTATCCTAGTCCCACATTAACGAGTGGTTGTATTTTATCAACTATTTTTTGCTCAATTTTATCTGTTCCTTCTTTGAAAAAATCCAAAGCTGACTGAATATCCATTTCTAAGATATCAGATATATTTTTCCCTCGGTATTCAATTTCCAACGTTTCGGATTTATATCTCTTCCCATGGCAATTGTCACAGGGTAAATGTACATCTGCCATGAACTGCATGCCAACAGTAATTTCACCTTCACCTTCACATACTTCACATCTTCCGCCTTCCACATTAAAACTGAAAAATCCAGGCTTGTATCCTCTCGTTTTTGCAAGGTGCTGGCGACAAAATAATTCACGAATTTCATCAAACGCTTTTACATAGGTTATCGGGTTACTGCGCGATGACTTACCAATAGGATTTTGGTCAATAAACTCTATTTCTTTGACCATCTTTAGGTCACCTGTTAACTGCGAGTAATTCCCATGATTATCTCCAAATTGACCTAATTCTCTTCGAACGGCGGAGTATAAAATATCTTTTACTAACGTAGATTTCCCTGAACCACTTACTCCTGTGACGCAGACTAAACTATTCAGAGGGAAGTCGACATGGATATTTTTAAGGTTATTTTGCGTTGCACCTTTTATGGTTAATTTATTCGTAGAAATCCTTCTTCTTTTAGGTACTGGAATTATTTCTTTCCCTGTTAAATACTTAGCAGTAAGACTAGTTTCATTTTTAATTAATGCTTCAAAATTTCCATGAAACACAACTTCCCCACCAAAGATACCAGCCATTGGTCCGATATCTAATATTTCATCCGCTGCTTTCATCATTTCTTCTTCATGCTCCACCACAATTACCGTATTACCCAGGTCTCGAAGGTTTTTAAGAACATTTATCAAACGATGCGTATCTCGCGGATGTAGTCCTATACTTGGTTCATCTAAAATATACATTGAACCCACTAAGCTGCTACCGAGAGAGGTTGCTAAATTAATTCTTTGAGATTCTCCACCTGAAAGTGAATTAGATTGGCGATTTAATGTCAAATACCCTAATCCAACCTCACACAAGAATGTTAGACGATTAATTATCTCAGGAAGAATTCGTTTTGCAACCTGTTTATCATAACTATTTAACTCTAAACTTTTGAAGAAATTTAAGCTATCTGAAATAGGTAAAAGAACGATATCTGTGATAGAAGTATTATTGACTAATACATAGCTAGCATCTTTTCTCAAGCGAGTGCCTTTGCAATCTGGGCAACTTGTTTTTCCTCTATAGCGCGAAAGCATCACACGGTATTGAATTTTATAGGATTGTTTTTCTAAAAAATTAAAAAAGGAACTTAAACCTTCGAAGTATTTATTTCCAGACCACAATACTTGATATTCATTTTCTGAAAGTTCGTTAATCGGTCGATGAATTGGGAAGTTAAATTTTTTCGCATTAAACATGAGACTCTTTAAATATTCTCCCATTGTTTCCCCTTTCCAAGGTGCAATTGCTCCTTCATACACAGATAAACCTTTATTTGGGAATACCAAATTTGGATCAATTCCAATAACTTGACCGAAACCTTCGCAGGCTTTGCAAGCACCGAATGGATTGTTGAATGTAAAAAAGTGCTCATTTGGTTCCTGAAATTCTATACCATCTAACTCAAATTTATTGGAGAAAGGAACGAAAGTTTCAGATTCTGGGAGATAAATTTCCAACGTTTGTTCCCCTTCTGTAAAAGCCAAACTAATAGAATCACTCATTCTCGCGACCTCCTCTTCGTTTGAGAAATCAATTTTTATTCGATCTACCAGTAAATACGCTTTTTCAATATTTGGAGGAATATTATTTATTACATCTTCAATATCTAGAGTTTCATTGTTTAAATACAGACGAGCATACCCTTGATCCTTTAATAGTTTCAATTGCCTATCAATACCATATTTTTCAAATCCCATGATAGGAGCAAGTATCATAGCCCGTTTTCCTTCTCCTTGCTTTTTCAGGAAATCAATAACATCAGAAACCGTATGTTTTTTTACTTCATCACCAGAGACAGGGGATATTGTTTTGCCAACGCGAGCGAAGAGAATTTTTAGATAATTGTATATTTCTGTGCTCGTTCCTACCGTAGAACGAGGATTATTGGAGATAACTTTTTGTTCAATGGCAATTGCAGGAGAAATTCCTTTGATGTAATCGGTTTCCGGTTTATCTAATTTACCTAAAAATTGACGAGCATATGAAGATAAACTCTCAATATAACGTCTTTGCCCTTCTGCATATAACGTATCAAAAGCAAGAGAAGATTTTCCAGAACCTGAGAGACCAGTTATGACGGTAAGTTTTCCATGAGGAATTTTAACATCGATATTCTTAAGGTTGTGAACTCGAGCACCTTTAATTTCAATATATTTTTGCATGTTGAACTACCGTTTATTTTTTAAAAAAATACGTACCCAAAGATATACATTACAAATAGCAAAATCGCAAATTACACATGAGATACTCTAAAAAAATCTTTCCGTTAAAATTATCAATCTGCCAACCAAAACGTTACAATTCTGCTTATAATTGGAATAAACGAAGAGAAATAAAAATTAAATTAAAAAAAAATATTGCATATTACTATTTTTTAGCTATATTCGCGTAATATAATTCACAAAAAGCGATAAGCCTATAGCATAATTTTACTCTTAAAAATTTTCAAGTATAAAACAAATTGTTTTACTTCTAAACGAGTGAATTATGATAAATAAGGAAACAGAAGATCGCGATCTCATATTAGCATACGTTAAAGGGAACGAAAAAGCTTTCGAGATATTGGTAATGCGCCATAAAAACAAGATACACCGATTCATATACATGAAATTGCGTGATCAAGATTTAACAGAAGATATTTTTCAAGAGACTTTTATCAAAGTGATTAACACCATTAAATTGGGTTCTTATAACGAAGAGGGAAAATTTCTTCCATGGGCAATGCGTATTGCTCATAATTTGGTGATTGATCATTTTAGACGTACTGCTCGAGTTAAAATGATTTCAGAATCTTCTTCTAAAACGTCTGATTTTAACATTTTTAGTGTGTTAAAAATCGAAGATGATAGTATTGAGCAAACAATGATGAAAGGCGAATTGGCATCTCAAATGGTTGAATTAGTAGAATTTTTACCTGCTAATCAACGAGAAGTGTTAAAAATGAGATTGTTCCAAGATTTATCGTTTCAGGATATATCAGAAAAGGAAAATATTAGTATCAACACGGCTTTAGGAAGAATGAGATATGCGTTGATTAATTTAAGGAAATTAATAGAAAAACATGAATTGGTAATTGAATTTTAATTTTCATTTTATTAATTTGTAGAGACAGGGCATGCCCTGTCTCTACAAATTAATAAAATGAAAATCACATCGATTGAATGTGTCTTTCCTTTTTCTCTTCATAAATATCGGCAATTGTGACTAAAATCCCAGTTTCTTCCACATCGCCAAATTCAGCATTGACAGCAGTACCGAATGTTTTCATTGTGGGAGATAAATTCATGTAGATATTGACCAGTGGCGGGATAAATTCTCCCCTTTCTCTGACATAGGAATTTAGTACTTTAAATCCATCTTTAAAATCTAAATCAGTTAAAAGATTTTCAAAAATAGTACAATCAAATTTTTGAATTAATGGATGAAAAGGTGTCATTAATTTTTCCGTGTCAGGAAAATAATGATGTAAGAAAAAAAGTAAAAAATCTCGACTTTCACCATTATAACTTGGGTACATGGTTACTTTTCCAAAAAAATATTTTATTTCAGGGTTTTTCACTATCAAAGCACCTAATCCATCCCAAATATTATCTAAGGCAAATAACCCTTTTCGAGGATTTACAGCTGGTTGAAAATTAGGTTGAACCCAACTTCTTCCTAATTCAATGGTATATGGAAGATATTTATTGATAAAATTTTCCGAAAAATCGAAATAATGGCTTGTCGATAATAGAATTTCATCATTTTCTTGATGAACCGTTTTTTCGCACAAAATAAATCGGTATCCACCAATTATTTCTTCGTCTTCAGGAGACCAAACAATTAATTGGTCGTAACAAAGATCGTTTGTATCATAGTCATCAATATCAACTTCTTGCCCAGTTCCACCTCCAGAAGCACGAAAGGTAATTTCTCTGAGACGGCCAATTTCAAGCATCACATTGGGGGAATTATGGTGATTTATTATATAAATCTCATTGTCTCCCTTTCTTGTCTTGCGCACAAATCGATTTTTTTCAAGTTCCCTTTTTATAATCGATTTGTCAATTGGGTCTATAATGTCCTTTGAATGGTTTATCATCTATCCTTCATTATTTTGGAGTTCATATACTTTTTCTTTTACCCATGAAGCCTGTTTTTGCTGGTTCATTTCTTGAGGTAAAGAGTCGTATGGGATCTGATCTCCTACTTTGATAAAAATATTTTTATTTCGTAATTTATAAAATTCATTGGAAAGATACAGCATTTCAATATTTGCTTTGATACCAATTCTTTTTCTAAAATTTGCTAATCGATAAAAAAAGTTGGACAACTTACCATCAATAAATATAGGAATAATTGTTCGATTATGCTCTTTTGATAAGGTAATAAAAGTTTTTTTCCATTGAAGATCTTTTATTTCACTATTTATTTTACGACTCACTAATCCTGCGGGGAAAACACACACAGCATTGTCAGTGGCAAATAATTCAGCTAATTGCTCTCTTTTAGATATTCCATTTTTACCATGTTTGTTTACGCCAACAAAAATCCCATTTAAATTTTCGATGTGCAATAAAATATCATTGACAATAAATTTTAGATCTTCTCGATGATCCTTTAGTGCTGAAACAAGTGCCATTGCGTCCATTCCGCCTAAAGGGTGATTCATAACGAGTACGATTTTTCCGCTTTTTGGAATATTTTCTATCCCTTGAATGTCAATTTTGACATTCAACATTTTTATCACTTCGATACAGAAATCTACATTAAATTGATCTTTGTTGTCTATTAAAAACTGATTTATTTCTTTTTGATGTAGAATTTTTTCTATGTAATTAATGAGAAAAGATGGAATCCAACGATACAACGTAGGATTTTTTTCCTTGATAATTTTTCTTACGTCTATAAATTTTTCCGTATTCATAATATGGGCGAATTTACAGTTTTTTTAATAGACTTAAGATGTTTAGAAGTTAGATAGTATACATTTAGATTAAAATTATTAAAATTATTAAAATTAAAAGTGTTACTTTTCAATTTAATTAGTTGTATAACAGATTTTTAATTTAAAAATTGAAGTTGAAATTATCACGTGTAGAATGTCTAAATTCTACTGTTTAAAATCTATTGTATCAAAAAATATAGTTAGATTTGTAGCCACAAAAAAAAACGTGAAACATGATTCAATTGTCGAAAAGATTAATGGAAATGGAGGAGTCGGCAACGATTGCCATGTCAAGAAAAAGCCGTGAATTAAAAGGGGAAGGAAAGGATATTATTTCCTTGAGTTTGGGAGAGCCCGATTTTTTCACACCTCAATTCATTAAGGATGCTGCTTCAAAGGCAATGGAAGATAATTTCACCATGTATACTCCTGTTGAAGGATACGATGATTTGAGAGAAAGTATTTCTTTAAAATTTAAGCGCGATAATGGCTTGAATTATTCAAAGGATCAAATTGTTGTTTCTACAGGGGCTAAACAATCTATCGCAAATGTTGTATTGAGTTTGATTGGACCAGGAGATGAGGTAATTGTTCCTGCTCCATATTGGGTTTCCTACTTGGAGATCGTAAAAGTTGCAGAAGGTAAATCTATCGTTGTCAATGCTGGAATAGAAGACGATTTTAAAGTATCTGCCGAAGATTTAGAAAGAGCAATTACGCCAAAAACAAAATTGATAATTTTCTCTACTCCTTGCAATCCAACTGGTTCAGTATATAGTAAAGAAGAGTTGAAAGCTTGGGCTGAAGTTCTTCAAAGACATCCGAACGTAATGGTAATTGCTGATGAAATTTATGAGCATATCAATTTTACAGGAAAGCATGAAAGTTTGGCTCAGTTTCCAGAAATATATAATCAAGTAATTACTGTTAATGGCGTTTCCAAAGCATGGGCAATGACAGGTTGGAGATTAGGATACATAGGAGCACCGAAAGAAATTGCAAGTGCATGTAATAAAATTCAAGGTCAATTTACTTCAGGAACTTGCTCGATAACTCAAAAAGCAGCTATTGCGGCGATGAAAGCAGAACCAACTGTTTTAAAAGACATGATTACAGCTTTTCATAGTAGAAGAGATTTAGTAATTTCCGCTTTAAATACAATTAAAGGAGTGAAAACGAATCTTCCTGAAGGTGCATTTTACGTTTTTCCAGATATTTCTTATTTCATAGGCAAATCATATGAAGGAACAACCATCAAAACGGCAGAAGATTTAGCCATGTTTTTATTAAGTGATGCCTTGGTTGCACTTGTTTCTGGAGAAGCTTTTGGAGACCCAAACTGTATTCGAATTTCGTATGCAGCTTCTGAAGAAACATTGACAGAAGCGATGAAAAGAATTAAAAGTTCTCTTGAAAAATTGAGTTAATGGATTTTAAGAAAGTTGTTGAACAGTTCAAAACAAAACGTATTCTAGTTATTGGAGACGTAATGATTGATGCATATGTTCGTGGTACTGTGAATAGAATTAGCCCGGAGGCCCCTGTTCCAATCGTTAGTTTACAGAAAGATGAAGATCGTTTAGGAGGCGCTGCAAATGTGGCTATCAATTTAGTGTCGATGGGAGCTACTGCGATTATCTGTTCTGTCATTGGAAATGATAAATCGGGTGAGAAAATGGTTACTTTATTGGCTGAAAATTCGATTTCCTCGGAAGGATTAATTTTCAGTGCTGATCGTCAAACTACAGTAAAAACTAGAGTTATTGGTAATAATCAACATTTATTAAGAATTGATTCTGAACAAACGGATGATATTACAGCATCTGAAGAAAACGAATTGGTGTTAAAAGTCAAGGAGATTTTAAATCAACAAGTGGATGCTATTATTTTTGAAGATTACAACAAAGGTGTTTTAACAGAAAGAGTAATTCAGCAAATAATTGAATTTGCGAATAGCAAAAATATTCCTACAACAGTAGATCCCAAAAACAAAAATTTCTTTGCGTATAAAAACGTAACACTTTTTAAACCTAATTTGAAAGAATTGAAAGAAGGAGTGGGAATGAAGTTTACATTTTCAGAAAAAGAACAGTTTGAAAATGCAGTTAGTAAACTAGAATCAAAGTTAAATAATAAGGTTTCTTTTGTAACACTTTCAGAGCATGGGGTGTTTATAAAAGATGATAAAGAGCAACATTATATCCCTGCACATATAAGAAATATCGCGGATGTTTCTGGAGCTGGAGATACGGTTATTTCATTAGCAACGCTTTGTTTGACTGCTGGTTTACCTATTCGTCAAATTGCAGAAATAGCAAATCTTGCAGGAGGTTTAGTATGCGAAAAAAGTGGAGTAGTTTCCATAGATAAAGATTTATTGATTGAAGAAGTTGAACTAGGTATTAGGTCTTAGGTCGCAGGTATTAGGTCTAAGGTAAAACTTCTAAAGATCGCTACCCAACACCAAACACCCAACACCCAACACCCAAAATAAAATGAGTAGAGTAGAAGTTAAACCATACGGTAATTTAGATAAATCAAAGAAAGAAGAAGTGGCGGAAATGTTTGATAATATTTCCAAAAAATATGACTTTCTAAACCACTTTTTATCTTTAGGAATAGATAAAATTTGGAGAAGAAAGGCTGTTAATATGCTTCGTGAAATTCAACCAAAAAAAATTCTAGATATTGCCACTGGAACAGGAGATTTTGCTATTGCTTCTTTAAAATTAAATCCAACGGAGATTTTTGGCATTGATATTTCGCAAGGGATGTTAGAAGTCGGTCGTAAAAAAATGGTCGACAGAAAATTTGATAAAATCATCACCTTGCAACTTGGAGATTCTGAGGATTTACCATTTGAAGACAATTATTTTGATGGACTTACAGTTGGTTTTGGGGTTAGGAACTTTGAGCATTTAGAAATTGGTTTAGCTGAAATGCTTCGAGTAATCCGACCAAAAGGGAAAGTGATTATTTTAGAATTCTCTAAACCTAAGAAATTTCCAGTCAAACAGGGATATGGTTTTATTTCAAAATATATCATTCCTTTCTTTGGAAAAAGAATTTCTAAAGATGAAAAGGCATATGCCTACTTACCAGAGTCGATTGCTGCGTTTCCGGAAGGGAAAGAATTTACTGATATTTTAATAAAATTAGGGTATCAAAATGTCACTTCTCAATTAGTTTCAGGAGGCATCGCAACGATTTACAGTGGGACGAAATAGGAATGAAAATAGGGGTTGAACAATATAGGACTAAAGTCAACGTTTCAGTATCTATGAAACTTTTTTTTATTTTTACTTTTGGCCTTTTTCCAGTTTTGTTGATTGCCCAGAAGGAAAAACCAGAGAATTATAAGCATTATGATGAACATTTTTTGCATTTTGGTTTCATGCTTGGTGCAAATAAGAGCGATTTTATAGTATATCAGAATGTTGATGCCTATTCAAAAAATGGATTAATATCTCTAACAAGTAAAAGTACTCCAGGTGGGCAGGTGGGCATCGTTTCAACAATGAGTTTAGGAACGCCCGTTGTTCGTTTGCGTTTTATTCCAACATTATCGTTTCAAGAGCGTGTTTTAAATTACTCGTTTGTCAATCCAGATCCTAAAGGGAAACCAATTTTACTTGAAGAACGAATTGGATCAACCGATTTGAATTTTCCACTAATGTTTCAATTTAGAACGCTGAGAGTAAACAATTTCGCTGCCTATTTATTAGCTGGAGCTCAGTTTACCTTAGATTTACAATCCTTAGAGAAAGCAAGTCAAAATACGGTCGATCCCTTTATTAAAATAAAAAAGAAAGATTATGAAGGACAAATTGGCGCAGGAGTAGAATTTTTTGCTCCTTACTTTAAGCTCGGTATTGAAGTGAAATATTCAACTGGATTTAATAATTCATTTATTCAAGACAACACGGAGATTTCGAAACCAATTGACAAGTTAATTAATAACACGCTTTGGTTTTCTTTTATTTTTGAAGGATAATGAGTCAAATAATTCAATTTCAGGTATCACCTGAGCAAGCAAAAAATGACCTTTTTCTAAAAAATAGAATCAAGGATCAATTAAATATTGAATCAAACGATTTTCAATTTATTTGGAGAAAACGTTCGATTGATGCTAGGAAGTCTGTTATAAAAATAAATTGTTCATTTGAAGTTTATTTAGATGGTGAAGCAGTTCTTTCTGAAATCGCCTATTCTCCCAAAAACGTCAGTAATTCAAATGAAATAGCTATTATTGGTGCTGGTCCAGCGGGCTTATTTGCTGCACTTCACGCGATTGAATTAGGCATGAAGCCTGTAGTATTTGAACGAGGAAAAGATGTTCGGTCGCGTAGAAGAGATTTAGCAAAATTGAATAAAGAATCAATCGTGGACGGTGAATCCAATTATTGTTTTGGGGAAGGAGGAGCTGGTACGTATTCAGATGGGAAATTGTATACTCGCTCAAAAAAAAGAGGAGATGTTTTAAAAGCTTTAAAGTGGTTTGTTCATTTTGGTGCGGACGATGATATTTTAGTAGATGCTCACCCACATATTGGAACCAATAAATTGCCTCAAATAATTGTTGCGATGAGGGAGGAAATTATCAACTGTGGAGGTGAAGTACATTTTGAATCTAAATTGACTGATTTATTGATTGAAAAAGGAGAAATAAAAGGTATTGAAATTAATTCAAAAACAATTAGAAAGTTCGAAAATGTAATTTTAGCAACTGGACATTCCGCAAGAGATATTTTTGAATTATTGCATAAAAAAGGCTTGCAATTAAAATCGAAATCTTTTGCATTAGGAGTTAGAGTAGAGCATTCTCAAGAAATTATCGACAAAATTCAATATTCAGGAAGATTAAGTGACGATTTTTTGCCCCCTTCATCGTACGCTTTGGTGACCCAAATTGATGGCCAAGGAGTTTATTCATTTTGTATGTGCCCTGGTGGGATTATTGCCCCCTGTGCTACCTCTGAAGGAGAAGTTGTGACAAATGGTTGGTCTCCATCGAAAAGGAATAATCCCTATTCTAATTCAGGAATTGTTGTGACAGTAAATCCAGAAGATTTGCCAAATTACACAAAAGAAAATCCTTTTATTGCATTAGATTTCCAAAAATCTGTGGAAAAGAAATGTTGGGAGGCAGCAGGTAAAACACAAAAAGTTCCAGCGCAATGTTTAAAAGATTTTATAGATGGAAAAGTTTCTACTTCTTTTCCTAGGTCATCGTATTTACCAGGAATAACAAGTGTTGATTTGAATACTATTTTACCCCCATTTATTTCCAAGAGATTAAAAAAAGGATTTATAGAATTCGGTAAAAAAATGAATGGATTCTTGACGAATGATGCAGTATTGCACGCTCCAGAATCGAGAACATCTTCACCCGTTCAAATTCCAAGAGACGAAGTGACATTAGAACATCCAGATGCAAAAGGACTCTATCCTTGTGCTGAAGGAGCTGGCTATGCAGGAGGAATTATTTCAGCAGCCATTGACGGAATGAAATGTGTTGCTGAGATTAAATTAAAATCAGAACAATGAATGTAGTCGATAAGTATGATCAATTAAATTTCAATATTGTGTTAGTGGAACCGCAAATACCTAATAACACTGGTAATATTGGAAGATTGTGTGTCGCGACAAAAAGCCGATTACATTTGGTTCACCCTTTAGGATTTGAAATTACTGATTCGAGAGTGAAGCGCGCTGGGTTAGATTATTGGCCAGATTTAGAAATTTGTCACCATGATAATTTCGAAGCATGGGTGAAAACGATTAACCCTGAATCTGCTATTTATTTTTTCTCGGCAAGAGCAGAAAAATCATTTTATAAAGTGGATTTAAAAGCTGGAGACTACTTGATTTTTGGCAAAGAAGCGGAAGGATTGGCTCCAGAAATAATAGAACAATTTAAGGAAAATATCGTTAAAATTCCATTTCCTGGAAAAGTGAGGAGTTTTAACTTGGCCAATGCTGTTTCGATGGTTTTGGGGGAAGGGATGCGACAATTAGGTGTCTGATTTTTTTAACCACAGAGAGTATACAGAGGATTAGCACAGAGTTGCTCAGAGTTCTTTGTTGTTAGTTTTTTTTAAAAAAAAATCAGTGAAACTCTATTTTTTAACACTGCGTACTCTGTGGTTAAAAATTACACAGCACTGTCGTTTCTAAAAAACTCCGACAACAAAATCCCAGCGGCAACAGAAACATTCAAAGATTCAGCTTTCCCAAAACGAGGAATTGTGATTGGTTGATTAACAAGAGAAATTACTTCTTTTGAAATCCCATTCCCTTCATTGCCAAGGATTAATATTCCTTTTGGTTGAACAGTTTTTTTGTAAATATTTTCGCCTTCCAATAAAGCTCCAAAAATAGGTTCTTTCGTTTTTGAAAGATAGCTATGTAAATCGCAATAAAGCACATTTATTCTAAAAATAGCTCCCATGCTTGCTTGCACCACTTTTGGATTGTAGATATCAACCGTATCTTTAGAACAGATTATTTCTTTGACATCAAACCAATCTGCTAAACGCAAAATGGTCCCCATGTTTCCCGGATCTTGAATTCCATCTAAAGCAATTTTGAACTCTGTTTTCACGACTTTTTGTACGGGTATTTTTAGCACAACAAGTGACTTATTTGGGTTTTTTAAGGAAGAAATGGACTTTAATTCCTCCTCTGAAACCAAAACGACTTCATGATTTAAGTTTTTAGAAATAATAATACTCGATTTGGTAAGACAAAGAAAAACCACTTCATATTCGTTGCTTTCCAATGCTTCATTGACCATTTTCTCACCTTCAACAACAAATAAACCTAAATCATCTCTACATTTTTTCTGTTGAAGTGAACGAATCCATTTTATCTTGTTCTTTGATATACTTTGCACCGTTGCTTTTTATTATTTTTGTAACTCAATTTACACTATTGATACATTTTAAATACATATATCGTTTACTTGTCGCTTTGTTACTTCTTGTGAGTTGTAAATCTACGAAGTTTGTTTCGAATGACCATTATTTGCTAAAAAAGAACGTTGTCGAATTAGATAAAGGTTCGATAAATAATGATGAAATAATCGAGATTATTAAGCAGCAAGCAAACAAGCGAATGATAGGAATGAAAGTTGATCTTTTTATTTTTAATTGCATTGATTCTTCTAAAGTGGCAGTGAAAAGAAATAAAGACAATATTAAAATTCGTTTGGAGAATCAAGAGAAAATTATAGCTCAAAACTCAATCAATGCCAGAAGAATAGAGAAAGCACGAGAAAAAAATAAAACGTATTACACCCAAAAAACGATACAATTGAAAGATACCCTCGAGCCAAATATGTTCTTGAAAGAGTGGTTAAAGTATAAGATTGGCGAAGAACCTGTAATTTTTGATAGTTTGTTATTCAATAAATCAGTGGAACAAATTGGATCGTATCTGAGAAAAAAAGGTTATTATTCTAGTAATGTGAGTGGGAACGTCGCTTATAGGAAGAAGAAAAAAGCTGTCGTTACCTATAGAATTGAGCCAAATGAAAGAAAAATGATTGATTCGGTCTATGTAAAGTCGGATAATGAACTTGTTACCGGAATATATTCTAATTATATAAAAAAAGAAAATAATGATTTAAAAGGTCAACCGTTTGACATTAATAATTTAGATGATTTTCGATATTCTGTTGCGAGAGAAATGAAGGATTATGGATTATTTGATTTTAGTCCATCGTATATTTTTTATGAGGCAGATACAAGTAAAACGGATAATAAAGTAATCATTCGGATTGAATTTAAAGATAGGATGATTGCTTTAAAATCGTTCAACGATAGTATTATTTATAAAAAACATCAACAAATGTTGGTGAAGGAAGTCTACTTTCATATACTTGATTCTTCTCTGTTTTTAGGCGACTTCGCCCAAATGCTAAATAGTAACGGATTGACATTGAGTACTAAAAATTTCCCCACTTTAGATACATTGGTTTATCAGGATATCAAACAACGTAAATCAAATTCTGTTGCGATCAATAGGACTGCTTATTTTTTATTCAATGGACAACTATTTTTAACACCGAAGATTATAGAAGCCCAAAATTTACTAGAAAAAGGATCTTTGTGGACAGAAAAAAAGCAAGAAATTACCCATTCTAGATTATTGCAATTAGGTCTATTTCAGACCATAAAAATTGAAATAAATGAAATTCAAGACTCTAATCTGTTAGTAGTTCATTATTATTTAACACCTGCTAAAAAAGAATCTTTCAGCTTTGAACCAAGGGTCACAACTTCAAGTGGTTTTTTAGGAGTTTCAGCTGGAATGAATTATATGAATAAGAATTTGTTTAGCAATGGAGAAAAATTGACTTTTGGATTAAACACGAGTATTCAAGCAGTTCCTGCAATATTTGAGAGTAGCGGAGATTATTCAAATTCTAAAGATGCCATTGAAAAATTTTATCAGTTTGAGATTGGTCCATCAATAAATTTGGAATTACCTGGATTATTATTAATAAAAAAACCAACAACAAATAAAACTCGATTAGCAAAGACAATCTTTTCAACGGCCTATAGTTTTCAGCAAAGAACGGATTTTGTAAAAGAAAGTTTTCAAATAAATTCGACCTGGAAATACGAAATAAATAACACCCAAATTGTTAAAATGGGATTACCAGGAATTTCAGTTATTAAATTTATTAATATTCAGAAATCTGACAATTTTGAGAGCAAATTACAGACAATGAATAACCCGTTTTATAGCAATGCCTTCAGTAATCAATTTATTTGGCAGGATTGGACGGTATCATTTGAATACAGAGATAAAGATAAAAAAAATCGTAAATTAAAATCTTCTTTTTACTATTTAGGTGCGTTTGACATTGCTGGAAGTCTTTTATCGGCATTTAAAAATTTTCAAGTTGCTGACACAGCAGGACTGTATAAAGGAAGTTATAGAGTGAATGGCTTGGTGTATGCTCAGTTTTCAAAGGTAGATAATACGGTTATTTACTCTCATCCACTTGGTAAATATAGAAGTGTCAATATGAGAGCGCTAGTTGGAATGGGTATGACGTATGGAAATTCAAAAACATCGATGCCTTATGATTACAGTTTTTTTGGCGGAGGATCTAATGATGTGAGAGGGTGGAAGGCGTTTAGTTTAGGACCCGGTTCGTATAAGTATTATCTAGATACAAATGGTACAAATATTCAAGTTGGAGATTTAAGACTTTCAGGTTCTGCTGAATATCGTTTTCAAATTACTGATTTTTTTAAAGCTGCCTTCTTTGTTGATGGCGGTAATATCTGGACATTAAGAGAAGATCCAAGTCGACCAGGTGGAAAATTTTCTTCTAATTGGCACAAAGAAATTGCTGTTGCTGCTGGTATTGGGTTACGAATGGATTTTGATTTTTTCTTGGTTAGATTTGATTTTGGTTTTCCTTTGAATAATCCTGCATTGCCCAATGGGGAAAAGTGGGTTTTTCAAAAACAACATGCCTATCATCAAGAGATTGCTGATATGATAAATTCAAGTCCCACATTGCAACAAGACGCAAGTAGATTAGATTCTACGCCATTTTCACCTCATATAAGCTTTGGTATCGGCTATCCATTTTAAGGAATGTACTTTGTTAACCTTCTACAATAGTTAAATTTGCAAACCTCAATAATAATGTTTTTGCACCTTTTCCAGGAAAAAAAATAGTTGCTTTTTTATCACTTCCTTGTCCTTCTATAGCCGTAATTCTGCCCACTCCAAATAATTCGTGTCTTACATTATATCCAACTTTAAGATCTAGGCCTAATGAATCACCTTTCCCAGGAGAGGAAGCGCTTTGACTTACAGATTTCATTCCTGCGGGTGCGCTAACTGTTTTATTTAATCCACCAATATAGGGTTTATCAAATCCAGACGGTCGAGAATTTAGCGATCTTCCTCCAGCTCTTTCAGTTACGACAAAATTTAGATATTTTTTATCTATTTCATCAATAAATCGGCTTGGTTCTGCAGTGACTAAATTCCCCCAAATAAAACGTGAAGTAGCAAATGACAAAGTGCAAGATTCTTTCGCACGAGTAACAGCTACATAAAATAAACGACGTTCTTCTTCTAGATCTGTTCTCGAATGCAAGGACATTTGAGAAGGAAATAGATTCTCTTCCAGTCCAACAAGAAACACATGTTCAAATTCCAATCCTTTGCTAGAGTGAATTGTCATTAAAGTAACATGGTTTACTTCATAATCATTTTTCTGATCAGCGTCTGTTAACAAAGCTACATCCACCATAAATTCAGAGAGAAGTTTGGATTGATCATCCCCCTGAGAAACCGTAAATTCTTTTATACCAGCCAAAAGCGCTTCGATATTTTGATAGCGTTCTATTTCTTCAGGGCCTTTGTCTTTTTCAGCGTGCAAGTCTTTTAGTATACCAGATGATTTAGCAATGAGTTTAGCTAAATCAAAGGCATTCATTGATTCTAGTTGTGCACCAAAACTTTTGATCATTGTGACAAACTCATAAATTTTAGTACGAGCACCTTGATTTAAAGCCACGGGGTAGGAAGTGAAATCACAAATCACATCCCAAATACTAACATTGAATTGATTGGCAGCAATAACGATGTTTTCAAAAGTTGTTTTACCAATTCCTCTCAACGGATAATTAATAACGCGTTTTAAAGCCTCTTCATCCCGGGGATTAGTCGTTAATCTGAAATAAGCTAGAATATCTTTTATTTCTTTGCGTTGATAAAAAGATAATCCACCGTATATTTTGTAGGGAATATTCAATTTTCGCATAGATTCCTCAAATGCTCTTGACTGTTTGTTTGTACGGTAAAGAATAGCAAAATCATTGAATGACAAACCATTACCCGTCTTTAAATCATAAATTTTGTTGGTAATTACTTTTCCTTCTTCATTATCAGTTAAGCTTCGCATAACGTTGATTTTATCTCCTTCAACATTGTCTGTCCAAACGTTCTTCTGAATTTGGTCTTTGTTACGAGCAATCACTCCATTCGCTGCTTCCACAATGTTTTTTGTGCTTCGATAGTTTTGCTCAAGTTTGAACATTTTGAAGTCAGGATAATCTTTTCTAAAATTTAAAATATTTTGAATGTTTGCTCCCCGAAATGAGTAGATACTTTGTGCATCATCTCCAACAACGCAGATGTTTTCATAGACAGCAGCTAATTTTTTAACGATCAGATATTGCGCATAATTTGTATCCTGGTACTCATCGACCAATATGTATTTGAATTTTTGCTGATAGTAAGAAAGTACATCTGGAAAGTCCCTCAAAAGCACATTTGTTTGATATAAAAGATCATCAAAATCCATGGCTCCAGATTTGAAACATCGATTGGCATAACTAGCATAAATACGAGCTAATTCAGGTCTTTTGGTTTGTCGGTCTTCTTCCAGTATTTCATTATTTTGCGCATATGCTTCAGGAGAAATTAAGTTGTTTTTGGCGTTAGAAATACGTCCAAGAACCATACTTGGTTTATAAATTTTCTCATCTAAACCAAAGCCTTTTACAATTTCTTTTAATAGACTTTTTGAATCTTGTGTATCGTAAATTGTAAAGTTGGTTGGATATCCTAATCGATCTGCGTTAAAGCGCAATATTCTAGAGAAAACTGAATGAAAAGTTCCCATAGTAATATTTCTAGCTTCACCAGAACCAACAATTTTACCAATGCGATCGGTCATTTCTCGAGCAGCTTTGTTGGTGAATGTCAAAGCCATGATATTGAAAGGATCGATTGTTTGTTCTAACATGTAGGCAATACGAAATGTTAAAACTCTAGTTTTTCCTGAGCCCGCACCAGCAATCACCATTGTTGGCCCGTCAATATTTTCTGCAGCCTCCCGCTGATTTTGATTTAACTCGTCTAAATAACTCATTGAAAATGTGTTTATTTTAGTCTATGTGTCTGTAGTCTAAAAATCTAATTTCTTTAAGCAACAAAGATAGAAAAGAAGATGGATGATTTTTTTGAAAAAAAGGGATATTTAAGAATTTTACTAACAGTGAATTATTATTTACTTTTTATTCATAAAACAGCTCTATATATCTAACTTCTAAGCGATAAAAAAACGTCTGGTAAAAATTCGAATATAAAAACAAAAAAAATGAGTTTACTAAGTTAAAATTCTCTAAATTTGCGCGCTTATCATGTTAATATTTAAAAAATAATATTATGACAACTGCAAATGATTATTTACCAATCCTTATTCAGGCTGGTGTAGCCATGGGTTTTGTGGTGGCAGTATTGTTTGGGACTCATTTCTTGGGACCAAGATTAAAATCTAAAACAAAGGATGCAAATTTTGAATGTGGCGTTGAGCAAGAAGGAAATGCTCGTTTTCCAGTATCAGTTCGATACTTTTTGACAGCTATTTTATTTGTTTTATTCGATGTTGAAGTGATTTTCTTTTATCCCTATGCTGTAAATTTTAAAGCGTTGGAATTGGAGGGGCTTTTAGCAGTGATTATGTTCGTTGCTTTTTTCTTGATTGGATTTATCTATGTACTTAAAAAAGGAGCACTAGAATGGGAGAAATAGAAGTAAAAGTAGACCACGATGTGGAAACAATTAACGGTCAAGGTTTCCAATTAACAATGTTAGATAAAGCAATTGGACTAGCAAGAGCGAATTCAGTTTGGCCTTTACCCTTTGCAACTTCTTGTTGTGGAATTGAATTTATGGCAACGATGGGAAGTAATTATGATCTTTCTCGTTTTGGAATGGAGCGTATGTCATTTTCTCCTCGTCAAGCAGATTTATTGATTGTGGCTGGAACTATTTCTAAGAAACTAGCACCAGTTCTTAAGAAAGTATACGAGCAAATGTCAGAGCCTAAATGGGTTATTGCCATGGGAGCTTGTGCTTCAAGTGGTGGTATATTTGATACATACAGTGTGTTGCAAGGGATTGATAGAGTTATTCCTGTGGATGTGTATGTTCCAGGTTGTCCTCCTAGACCAGAACAATTAATTGATGCTGTTATAAAAATTCATGATTTAGTAAAACATGAATCATTACGTCGCCGAAATTCATCCGAATATAAAGAGATGTTAAAAACTTTTAATATTGACGCAAATGACTAATAGTAAGTTAACAAATGAAGATGTTTTTGCGAAATTAAAAGATGCTTTCGCTGAAAAGATTGGTGAGTTTTCTGCACCCTATAACTTATTAACGATTGAGGTTCCAGCAGCAGATGCTCATTCAATTATTGATTGGTTAAAAAAAGAAGCTACGCTTCAGATTAATTATTTAACTGTATTAGGAGCGGTTCATTATCCAGAAGATAAGGGTCGTGAATTAGCACTTGTATATCATATTCATAGTTTGGTAAATAATTTCCGTATTCGATTGAAAGCATATATTTCTACGAATAACCCTACTATAGCTACAATTACTGATATTTATGCTGGAGCAAATTGGATGGAAAGAGAGACTTTTGATTTCTTTGGAGTGAAATTTAATGGGCATCCAAATTTAGTTAGAATATTAAACGAAGATAGTATGGATTATTTTCCAATGAGAAAGGAATTTCAATTGGAAGATGCTACCAGAGAAGATAAAGATGACCGCTACTTTGGAAGGTAATTTAAAGATACTGTTATGGACAACAAAATAAAAGAAATAGTAAAGCAAGAGTATAGCGAAGGTCTTTTGTCGAAAGAAACAATTGATGGTGATTTAGCAACGCTAAACTTAGGGCCGACGCATCCTGCTACACATGGTATTTTCGAAAATGTGTTAACGATTGACGGAGAGAAGATATTAGACACTGTTCAAACAGTAGGATATATTCACCGTGCTTTTGAAAAGTTAGCTGAACGAAGACCATACAACCAAATAACTACTTTAACGGATAGGCTAAACTACTGTTCTTCTCCGATTAATAATATTGGATGGGCTTTAACAATGGAAAAGCTAATTGGGATAGAAGTTCCGAAACGTGTTGATTACATGCGTGTTATCATAATGGAATTAGCTCGAATTAATGACCATTTAATTTGTAATTCAGTTGTTGGTGTTGATACAGGTGCTTTGACTGGCTTTACTTATTTATTTCAACAGCGTGAAGCAATTTACGAATTGTTTGAAGAAGTTTGTGGTGCTCGTTTAACAACTAATATGTGTCGTATTGGTGGTTTTGAAAGAGATTTCTCACCGACTTTTTACACAAAATTAGATACTTTCTTAAAAGATTTTCCAAAGGTTTTTACTGAATTTGATAATTTACTTTCTCGTAACCGTATTTTTATGGATCGTACGATTGGTACAGGTCCAATTTCGGGTGAAAGAGCATTGGAATACTCCTTTTCAGGACCAAATTTAAGAGCAGCAGGTGTTGATTACGATGTTCGTGTTATGAATCCTTATTGTTCTTATGAAGATTTTGACTTTATCGTTCCTGTTGGTTCAAATGGAGATACCTATGATCGTTTTCAAGTTCGTCAAGAAGAAATTCGCCAAAGTTTGTCTATTATCAAACAAGCATTAGCTAAAATGCCTGAAGGTGATTATAAGGCGGATGTTCCTGAGTTTTATCTTCCAAGAAAAGACGATGTTTACGAAAAAATGGAAGCTTTGATTTATCATTTTAAAATTGTTATGGGTGAAACGCCTGTTCCAGTGGGAGAAGTCTATCAATCGGTAGAAGGTGGAAATGGAGAATTAGGATTTTATTTAATTAGTGATGGAGGACGTACACCGTATCGTTTACAATTCCGTCGCCCTTGTTTTATTTATTATCAAGCATACCCAGAAATGATTATTGGTCAAACTATAAGTGATGCCGTTTTGACATTGAGTAGTATGAACGTAATCGCTGGAGAATTGGACGCATAGATATGATTAGTACATTAGAAACCCAAGCAAAAAGACCTCCTTTTAGTCCTGAGAAATTGACTGAAGTGCAAGGAGTAATCAAACAATTTCCAGAAGGAAAACAGAAAAGTGCTATTCTTAGTGTTTTGCACACTGCAGAAGAAGAATTTGGTGGATGGTTAAGTCCTGAAACAATGGAATATGTTGCTGGATTGTTGGATATTCAATCAATAGAAGTATATGAAGTAGCTACTTTTTACACGATGTTCAACTTGAAACCGACAGGTAAATTTGTTTTTGAAGTTTGCCGAACAGGTCCATGTATGTTGGTAGGAAGTGATGAAATTATTGACTATATCAAAACAAAATTAGGTATTTCTGCAGTTGGTGAAACAAGTGCTGACGGTATGTTTACTTTGAAAACAGCGGAGTGTTTAGGAGCTTGTGGATATGGGCCAATGTTGCAATGTGGTAAAGTGTATCACGAACATTTAACGCCTGCGAAAGTCGACGAATTAATGGATCAGTATCGTGCAAAATATTCATCTTCAATTAATCAGAACTAATGGGGAGAAAATTACTTTTAGAACACATTGACGTTTCTGGTATTGAAACATACGATGTTTACCGCAATCATGGTGGTTATAAATCCGTTGAAAAGGCTTTAAAAACAATGTCGGCTCAAGAAGTTGTGGAAGAAGTTCAAAAATCTGCATTAAGAGGTAGAGGAGGAGCTGGATTTCCAACTGGAATGAAGTGGTCATTTTTAGCAAAACCTGAAGGTGTTCCAAGATATTTAGTTTGTAATGCAGATGAAAGTGAGCCAGGTACTTTTAAAGATAGATTCTTAATGGAAAAACTTCCGCATTTGATGGTGGAAGGAATGATAACCTCAAGTTATGCTTTGGGTGCAAATACGGCTTATATCTACATTCGTGGGGAATATATGTTTGTATTAGATATTCTTGAAAAAGCAATTGCTGAAGCGTATGAAAAAGGTTGGTTAGGAAAAAATATTTTAGGTTCTGGTTATGATTTAGATTTATATCTTGCACCAGGAGGTGGTGCTTACATTTGTGGAGAGGAAACTGCTTTATTGGAGTCTTTGGAAGGGAAAAGAGGAAACCCAAGAATGAAACCACCTTTCCCAGCAGTAAAAGGATTGTATGGTTGTCCAACCGTTGTAAATAATGTTGAAAGCTTGTGTGCAGTCGTGCCAATTATTAATATTGGTGCGGATGAATACCTAAAAATTGGAACGGAAAAAAGTTCTGGAACAAAATTGATATCAGCATGTGGAAATGTAGCTCGGCCAGGTGTTTATGAAATTGAATTAGGCTTGTCTGTGGAAGATTTTATTTATGGAGACGAGTGGTGTAGAGGTATTGCTAATGGAAAAAAACTGAAAGCGTTAATACCTGGAGGATCTTCTGTGCCAATTTTGCCTGCGCATTTAATCACGAGCACTGCAGCTGGTGAAAGAAGATATATGAGCTATGAAAGTTTAGCAGACGGTGGATTTACTTCAGGTTCCATGTTAGGATCTGGAGGATTTATTGTTTTTGATGAAGATCAATGTATCGTTCGTAACACATGGAATTTTGCTCGCTTTTACGCGCATGAATCATGTGGACAATGTTCTCCGTGTCGGGAAGGTACTTCTTGGATGGAGAAAGTTCTGCACCGTTTAGAAACTGGAAAAGGGAATATGCGTGATATCGATTTATTAGCTGAAATCAATAAGAAAATAGAAGGTAATACAATTTGTCCATTGGGTGATGCTGCTGCATGGCCAGTTGCTGCAGCGATTAGTCATTTCCGTGAAGAATTCGAATGGCATGTTACGCATCCAAATGATGCAGTTACTAGAAACTATGGAATGCTTAAAACACCATCAATAACTTTATAAAAATACAATTATGATCAAAGTCACAATTGATGATATAGAAATAGAAGTAGCGGAAGGAACTACAATAATGAACGCTGCTAGAATGATTGGTGGTGATATCGTTCCTCCAGCAATGTGCTACTATAGTTCTCTTCCCGGAACTGGAGGAAAATGTCGTACTTGTTTAGTAGAAATTGCTGCTGGTTCAACAAAGGATCCTCGTCCAATGCCAAAATTGATGGTTTCTTGTTCAACGACCGTTCAAGATGGAATGATTGTTAAAAATAGAACAAGCGAAAAGGTGATAGAAAATCGCGCAGCTGTTGTTGAGTTTTTATTGATCAATCATCCTTTAGATTGTCCAGTTTGCGATCAAGCAGGTGAATGTGATCTGCAAGATTTAGGTTTTTCTCATGGTAAGGAAGGGACACGTTACGAAGAAGAGCGAAGAACTTTCGAACCAATAGATATAGGTGAAAACATAAAGTTACACATGAACAGATGTATTTTGTGTTATCGATGTGTTCATGTGGCTAATGAATTGACTGATCAACGTGTTCATGGTGCATTGCATCGTGGAGATCACACTGAAATAAGCACGTACATTGAGAAAGCAGTGGATAATGATTTTTCTGGTAACATGATCGATGTTTGTCCTGTTGGAGCATTAACCGACAAAAGTTCTCGTTTCAAAAGCCGTATTTGGTTTTTAAATCCAATGAATGCTTCGTGCGAATGCAAGAAATGTTCAGGAAAAGCAGTTGTTTGGATGTTTGGTAAACAAGTGTATAGAGTTTCTGTTCGCCAAGATAAATACGGGGAAGTAGAAGTGGAAGATGGAAAGCCGAACTGGATCTGTAATGAGTGCCGTTTCGATAAAAAGGATGTAAGTAATTGGAATATTGAAGGACCGCGTAGCATAGATCGCCATTCTGTAATCTCACAAGGTCATTACGAAAAGCCAAATCCTTTGAAAAACGCAACTAAAAACATAGAATAATGGATACAGGATTGTTTTTTGAAAAACTGATTTTAGTTGTTTTACTGTTTACTATTTCTTTAGTAATCGCCATGTATTCAACGTATTTGGAAAGAAAAGTCGCAGCTTGGTTTCAAGATCGTGTTGGGCCAGATAGAGCAGGGATTTGGGGAATTCTTCAACCATTGGCAGATGGAGGAAAAATGTTTTTCAAGGAAGATTTTACACCCGTAAATGCTGATAAATGGTTGTTTATCATTGCTCCAGGAATAGCTATGTTTGTTGCTTTAATAACAAGTTCTGTTATACCGTGGGGACCGAATATTTATGCATTTGGAAGAGATATTCAACTTCAAGTTGCCAATGTTGATATAGGAATTCTCTTTATTATGGGGTTTGTATCAATTGGAGTGTATGGTATTATGATTGGAGGGTGGTCATCCAATAATAAATTTTCATTGTTTGGTGCGATTCGTGCTTCATCTCAAATGATATCCTATGAATTAGCAATGGGTATTTCAGTAATCACAATTGTGTTATTGAGCGGAAGTTTAGCGTTAGATGATATCGTGAAAGCTCAGCATGGCATAAATTGGTTTGTTTTTAAGCAGCCAGTGGCTTTTATCATATTTTTTGTGTGCGCGTTGGCTGAATGTAACCGAGCTCCTTTTGATTTAGCAGAATGTGAAAGTGAGTTAATTGGAGGATATCATACTGAATATAGTTCCATGAAATTGGGTTTTTTCTTGTTTGCTGAATACACGAACATGTTTATTTCCTCAGCCGTAATCACTGTATTATTCTTCGGAGGATATAATTTTCCGGGAATGGATGCTTTTTCAGGAAACTGGTTAGCTCTTATGTGTGTAGCTGCTTTCTTTATTAAAATTCTGTTTTTCATATTTGTATTTATGTGGGTGAGATGGACCATCCCTAGATTTAGATATGATCAATTAATGCACTTAGGATGGAAAAAAATGATTCCTATAGCTTTGATTAATTTATTGATAACAGCTCTTGTAATCGCCCTTTGGGAAGGTTGGTTTAATTAATTTATCTCAAGATACTGAACTATGAAAAGTTTAACAAATAGAAGTAAAATGGTTTCTAACAAGAAAATGACCTTTCTTGAGAAATTGTATTTACCAGCCATTTTTGGAGGCATGGTTATCACTTTTAAGCACCTTTTTAAAAAGAATAATACGCTAAAATATCCTGAGGAGAGAAAAGTTTTTGCTCCTGTTTATAGAGGTCAACATGTTTTAAAACGTGATGAGCATGGGAGAGAGAATTGCACGGCATGCGGATTATGTGCAGTAGCTTGTCCAGCTGAAGCAATTACGATGATTGCTGGTGAGAGAAAAAAAGGGGAAGAGTCACTCTACCGCGAAGAAAAATATGCTGAAACGTATGAAATTAATATGCTTCGTTGTATTTTTTGCGGCTTATGCGAAGAGGCTTGTCCGAAAGAAGCTATTTTTCTTACAGATAGACTTGTTGAACCACAATTTGAAAGAGAAGAATTTATTATGGGAAAAGATCGTTTGGTAGAAGATGTGAATAATAGAATTGATATTTCATTGCGTCAATTGACTGGTAAAAGAAAAGAAATATGAATATAGAAACAATTGCATATATTTTAGGAGGTTTGACGATTGGTTCGGCCTTGATGGTTATTTTAAGTAATCATCCTATGAGAAGTATTCTTTATCTCGTGGTAACATTCTTCATGATTTCAGCTAATTACGTGTTAATGAATGCACAATTTTTGGCGATTGTAAATATCATTGTGTATGCTGGAGCAATTATGGTTTTATTCCTTTTTGTTTTGATGATGTTAAATTTGAGTAAAGACACAGAACCTAAAACTTCTATACCTATGAAAGCAGCCGCGGTTATTGCAGGTGGCTCACTTTTAGTTGTATTAGTTGCTGCTTTAAGTAAAGGAGCTCACACAGCGCCTGGGGTGTCGGCAGATTCTGTTAATAACGTAGGGTTAGTCAAAGTGCTTGGACATGAATTATTTACAACGTATGTCCTTCCTTTTGAAATTTCTTCTGTTTTATTTATATCCGCCATTGTTGGGGCTGTGCTCTTAGCAAAACGTGAGAAACAAGTGCTAGAGCAGTAATGAGAAGAAAGAAAAATAACAAACTCATAATTAAGTAGAGTAATATGGTATTAGCAACTATTTTTGAATCTGTATCTATTCAGTACTATCTGGTACTTTCATCCATTCTCTTTGTGATCGGGGTGGTGGGTGTTTTGATACGTAAAAATGCAATCATCGTTTTGATGTGCGTGGAGTTAATGTTAAATGCGGTTAACTTATTATTGGTAGCATTTTCAACCTTTTTTGGTCAATCAGATGGACAATTATTTGTTTTTTTCATAATGGTTGTTGCAGCTGCGGAAGCTACAGTAGGTTTATCGATTTTAGTTTTGATATACCGTAATACTAGATCGGTCGATATTGGGTTATTTAATAAACTTAAAGATTAATTAAAGATGTCAGTAGAACAACTTATACCCATCATTATTGCAATTCCATTAGTTGTTGGAATAATAAATGGAATTTACGGAAGAAATTTGTCTAAAAAAATTGCGGGATCAATAGCGACCATCGCTGTATTTGCTTCATTTTTCTTAGCCGTGACAGTTTTCTTTCAATTAGATGAATCTGTTCGGATTAATTTATTTACAATCATGAAATTAGAGAATTTTTCTCTAAATGCTGGACTCTTAGTCGATAACCTGTCTATTTGGATGGTGTTAATTATTACTGGTGTCGGAGCGTTGATACATTTATTCTCAATGGGATATATGAGTCATGATGAAGGGTATTACAAATTCTTTACGTATTTAAATTTATTCATCTTCGCGATGTTAATTTTAGTCCTGGGAAGTAACTATTTTATGCTTTTCTTTGGATGGGAAGGGGTAGGAATTTGTTCCTACTTGTTAATTGGTTTCCATTACAGCGATGCTCAAAAAGGAATGTTGAATGGTTTGGCAGCTAGAAAAGCATTCATTATGAATCGAGTAGGGGATTTGGGTTTATTGATAGGCCTATTTCTAATATTAGCTCATTTTGGTACACTTGAATATACAGAACTTTATAAAAAGGTTATCGCTGATTCTATTCCTTTAAATGCCCCATTTATAGTTGGGATCACTATTTGTCTGTTTATTGGGGCGACTGGTAAAAGTGCGCAAATACCTCTATTTACTTGGCTTCCAGACGCAATGGCGGGACCAACTCCTGTTTCAGCTTTGATTCATGCAGCAACTATGGTAACTGCGGGTATATTTTTAGTTGTTCGATCCAATTTTATGTTTGATTATGCGCCGATCACGCAAGATATTATGTTGTACATTGGATTAGCAACTTCTATCGTGGCAGCTTTTATAGCAATGCGTCAGAATGATATTAAGAAGGTATTAGCCTACTCCACGGTTTCTCAATTAGGGTTGCTTTTTGTAGCTTTAGGAATGGGTGCATACACTGCGGCAATGTTTCACGTTACAACGCATGCGTTCTTTAAAGCGCTGTTATTCTTAGGTTCGGGTAGCGTTATCCATGCTATGTCTGACGAACAGGATATTCGTAAAATGGGGGGACTGAAAAAATACATTCCCACAACTCATTTTACCTTCTTAATTGGAACGCTTGCTATTTCAGGTTTCCCATTATTGTCAGGTTTCTATTCGAAAGATGAAATTTTAGGTCACGCCTTTGAGCACAGCCCAATGATCTATTTTATCTTAATGTTGAGTGTCACCATGACGGCTCTTTATATGTTTAGAATGTACTTTATCGTATTTCATGGTAAATTTAGAGGAACACATGATCAGGAACATCATTTACATGAAAGTCCAAAAAACATGACAATTCCGTTAGTAATCCTAGCTGTTCTTTCTGTTTTTGGAGGTATTCTTAACTTACCAGGTGTTTTTCTGAAAAAGGGAACACATTGGATGTCAAATTTCTTCGCACACAATACAAATGGGATAAAAGTAGTGCACGAACATATGGAAAGTGGAACAACACTTGCTTTAATGGTGATTGCTGTTTTGGTTTGTTTGGGAGCTCTAGCCGTATCTTACGTCGTTTATGTTAAGAAATCTAACCTTCCGGTGGAAGATAAAGACTTGAAAGGGTGGGAAAAGGTTTCTGCAAACAAATTATATTTTGACGAAATCTATCATTTTCTTTTTGTTCGTCCAATTGAATGGCTATCGATAAAAGGACATCAATTTATTGAACTATTTATTCTAAATGGAATTGTAAATGTTTCAACCAAATCGATTGAAATGACAGGGAATTTGGTTAAAAAAATGCAAACAGGTAAAACTGATTGGTATATTTTATGGATGGTTTTCGGGATTGTCGGATTTGTTATTTATTATCTTCTAAATTTTTAAGCTTTGGAAATCTTATTAATACCTTTTTTATTTGCATTAATTGCGTTGGTTGTACCAAGTAATTTTATGCGCCAATTTTCACTTGTTGGTAGTCTTGTATCGCTCATAGCTGCGTGTATTCGAGTATCTTCATTTGATAGTACTAAGTTTGAAGCAATCACATCTGAACATGTAACCAATTTTGGATTAACCTTTAAAATGGGCTATGATGGAATGAGTTTGTTTATGATTATTCTAACAAACGTTATTACATTCTTAATTCTTCTTAGTAATTATAACCGCGAATTATCTTCTAATCGTGCATTCACTTCTTTAGTCTTTTTCATGCAAGCAGCACTACTAGGTGTATTTGCATCATTTGATGGACTGTTATTCTATATCTTTTGGGAATTAACCTTAATCCCAGTTTTCTTAATTGCTCTTTGGTTTGGAGCTCCTGGGAATAAAGCAGCATTAATGAAATTCTTCATTTACACATTTGTTGGATCATTGGCGATGTTGTTATCTTTATTTGCAATTAAATCAAGTGCAGCTAGTTTTTCGCATGCTGACTTAATGGCGGTTGAATTGACAGCTAAATCAGCTTACTGGATTTTTGGAGGTTTTTTCATTGCTTTTGCTATTAAAATTCCTTTGTTTCCTTTTCATATGTGGCAACCAGATACGTATACAACTTCTCCAATGGCTGGAACGATGTTACTTTCAGCATTAATGTTGAAAATGGCTTTGTATGGAATGATACGTTGGATGATTCCATTAGCTCCTGAAGCGTTAGCTGAAATGACCTATCCAGTAGTAGTCTTGGGAATTATTGGGGTAGTTTATGCTGGAGTTTTGGCCATCAAACAAAATGATATTAAACGATTATTCGCCTTTGCATCTATTAGTCACGTTGGTTTAATAGCTGCTGGAGCTGTATTAATCAATCATGATAATTGGACTGCTGTATTCATACAAATGGGAAACCATAGTTTGGTGGCTGTTGGTTTGTTTTTGGCAGCTGATATTATCGAGCAGCGTTCAGGTAAAAGAACATTGAGTGATTTAGGAGGAATTGCTAAAGTAGCGCCGCGATTTGCGTTTATGTTTGGTGCATTGGTTTTAGCTTCGATATCAGTTCCTTTATCAAGTGGTTTTATTGGTGAATTCTTATTGTTAAAAGGTGTTTTTTCATATAATTGGATGATTGGAGCAATCGCTGGAACAACTTTAATCGTTGGAGCAGTTTATACCTTGCGTGCTTATCAATTGAGTATGTATGGTGCACCAAAACCAGCACCATTTGCTGATTTGAGACCGAATGAATGGTTGGCATTTTTAATTATTATGCTTCTAATTTTTTCATTTGGGGTTTTCCCACAGTCAATAATTAATTTTGTGGGACCTAGTGTAAACAATCTTATCGAATCAATTAATAATACTTTAGTTAACTAATTATGGACGCTCTAATTGTTATTTTTTTAAGTGGTTTAATTTCACTTTTTGTAGCTTTTGCAAAGAAACCTGTATATGTGCTTGCGACAGCTTCAGTGGGGTTGCTGACCGCTGCAGTTTTATTAATGAATCAGTGGAATAGTCCTTGTACATTATTTTCTAGTTATAAAGGATTAGATTTTAATCATAGTGCCATTGCTTATTCGTTGGTTGCGATTTTATTTACTTTTCTTTCTGTTTTGGCAGGTTATAAGTCTTTTAAAGAAGAATTAGAGCATACGGGTGATTATGTCGCTCTTTATCTTTTTTCGTTAACAGGAGCGATGATTATGCTATCTTTTACAGATATGTTTATGTTTTTCTTAGGTTTAGAAATTTTATCAATTCCAATCTATATTTTAGCAGGTACGAAAAGAAAAGATATCAAATCAAGTGAGGCTTCTTTAAAATACTTTTTAATGGGTGCTTTTGCAACAGGTATCTTGTTATTCGGAATCGCTTGGATCTATGGTGCCACCAAATCTTTTAATTTGAATGAAATTGCAATGGTGATTAATGGAGAGCAAAATCATTCTTCTTTATTATTTATTGGAATATTACTAATGATGAGTGCATTTTTATTCAAAGTGGGAGCGGCGCCTTTTCATTTTTGGAGTCCAGATGTGTATGAAGGTAGCCCGAATATTGTGACTGGTTTTATGGCTTCAGTGGTTAAATTAGCCGCTTTCGGTGCTTTCATGAAGTTATTTGGAATGTATTTTACCGGTTTATATGACTTCTGGGCGCCCGCTTTAATGGGTATGGCAATTGTGACCATGTTTGTTGGTAATTTATCCGCCCTTACTCAAGTTAAATTTAAACGTTTGCTTGCTTATTCCAGTATTACGCATGTTGGTTATGCACTGTTGACGATCTTGTCAAAAGACCGAATGAATGAAATGAATTTACTATTTTATTTATTCTCGTATGGGTTCTCAGTGATCGCATTGATTGTCATTTCTATGATTTTAAATGACGAAGAAGATCGATTAGAATCTTTTAAAGGTTTAGCAAAACGCAATCCAATTTTAGGATTTATAGCTGTTTTATCCTTACTATCCTTAGCTGGTGTGCCTCCTTTAGTGGGATTCTTTGGTAAATATTTGGTTTTCTCAAGTGTATTCGCTCAATATCCTACGTTGGTGATCATTGCGATTATTAATTCTGGTATTGGTATTTACTATTACTTAAAAACAGTCATGACGGTTGTTTCTAAAGATCAACTGGCTGAACCTACTGTCGCATTATCGGTTTCTCTCCTGCAATGGGCTGTTTTATTGATTTGTGCAGGAGGATTATTATTTGGAGGTTGTTTTATTTCATGTTTAGGGTAAGTTATTCACTTTTTTCTATGTATTGAAGTAGAAAATAAAATTATTCTTCCATGTAATTTTATTTAAACTCAAAAATTACTGCTTTTTTTGAGAAATGATCATTGAATTTTGGGAAATTTAGTTTATTAAAATTTTGATAAAATAATAAGCTTTGACCTCTAGTTACCATGAATTTATTTACCTTTACCACAATGAAAAAAATAATATTTTTACATCTTACATTTTGCTTACTTTTTTTGATGAGTTGCTCTGGTTACAATAAAATTGTAAAAGGAGATAATTATGAAGATAAATTTAGAGTGGCAGGTGAACTCTTTGAAAAAAAACAATACATGCGCTCAGTTACTTTGTATGAGCAGATATACCAACGTGTACCGAGAACTCCGGAAGGCGAATTAGCTTATTATAGATTAGGAAAAGCATACTATGCTGAAAAAGATTATCACATGGCTGGATATTATTTTGGTTCCTTTTATGAGCGATTTACGACAAGTCCAAAGGCTGAAGAGACTTTATTCTTATCTGCTTTATGTTCTGTAGAGAATTCACCTGAAGCTTCTTTGGATCAAAATGATACAGAATTGGCCATCAATGATTTACAGCAATTTGTAAATAAATTCCCTAATTCTGATTTAATAGATTCTTGTAATCATGTGATGGATAGACTTCGTTTTAAGTTAGAAACAAAAGATTATCAAGTAGTTATGCTGTATTCAAAAACAGAAAATTTCAAGTCGGCTATTACCACATCTCTGACGTTTTTAGCAGATTATCCTAGTTCAAAATATGCGGAGGAAATTGGTTTTACACTTGTGAATTCCTCCTACCTTTTGACAAAAAACAGTGTTGAAGAGAAAAAAAAGCAAAGAATTGAGGAAACTTTGGAAAGATATCGTAATTTTGTAACACAATTTCCAAATACGCAGTACAAGAAAGATGTAAATTTCATCAGCGATACTATGGAAGAGGAACTTCAAGAATTTAATTCGAAAAAAAAAATATAGAATGAACTTTAAAAACAGCACTGCAGAACGTTCAACAATAACAAGAGATACCGTTCATATCGAAAATGTAACTGGAAATATCTACGAGTCAATTGTAGCAATGTCTAGACGTTCTAATCAAATTAGTACGGAGTTGAAAGAAGAGTTAACTCAAAAATTGCAAGAATTTGCATCTTCAACGGATAATTTAGAAGAAATTTTTGAAAATAG
>CAMDAO010000009.1 GCA_945888595.1 Chryseobacterium gleum
AAAAGCTATAAATCTAGGCCCTACAATTAATACTCAATATGGAGAAGAAGGTGTGTTTCTTCATCCTGATGGTAAAACATTATACTTTAGTTCGCAAGGACATTCAAGTATGGGTGGATATGATATTTTCAAAACCGTATTTAATAGTGACACAAAAACTTGGAGTAAGCCTGCGAACATAGGTTACCCGGTTAACACTCCTGACGATGACGTTTTCTTTGTAACTTCTGCAAGCGGTAAACATGGATATTATGCTTCTTTCAATTCAAATGGATATGGTGAAAAAGATATTTTTGTAATTACCTTTTTAGGACCAGAAAAACCAATGGCAATGAATAGTGAAGTTAATGTATCAGCAATTAAAGAAGCACAACTTATTATCTTAAAAGGTATAATCACTGATGAATCTACAAAACAACCATTACAAGCAACGATTGAAATTGTCGACAACCTAAAAAATCAAGTTATTGCAAGTTTCACGTCTAACAGTTCAACTGGTAAATATTTAGTTTCATTACCTGCTGGAAGAAATTATGGAATCGCTGTTAAGAAAGATAATTATTTATTCCATTCTGAAAACTTTGATATTCCAAATACTGCAACTTACCAAGAAGTTGTGAAAGATGTGGCATTGAAGAATATTGTTGTGGGCAGCAAAATCATTTTGAAAAACATTTTCTTTGATTTTGATAAATCAACCTTGCGGTCCGAATCTGCAAACGAGTTGGAGCGTTTAACAAAATTATTAAATGATATTCCTAGTTTAAAAATTGAAATCTCTGGGCACACCGACTCAAAAGGTACTTACGAATACAACAAAACACTTTCTAACAACCGAGCAAAAGCTGTATTGGATTATTTAGTGAAAGCTGGAATTTCTGCTGGACGATTAAGTTCTGTTGGATTTGCTGATAAGCAAGCCATTGCAACTAATGATACAGATGAAGGCAGGCAGTTGAACAGAAGGACAGAGTTTAAGATTCTTAGTAAATAAGACTTCATAAAAAAATAGTGCTTTATTGCGAACGAAGTGAAGCAATCTAATCGTCATGAGAGGATTCCAACACGCCCGAAATGCGACTTAAGTGCGCAGATGACCTAATTGGTTATCTGATGGGATAATGTTGTAAATCCTGAGGATATCTCTACACAAATGACCAATTTTAAGTCGAAATCTTTATAAATGAATATTTATGGTGAAATTACCTGAAAGTGTAGTAGAAGATTTTGAGTTTGAAATTATCAATATGATTGGTGAGGAAGTTGCTTATGAAGTAAAATATTTAGGAGATAATCTTGCCCAGATTGACTTAATAAATTCAAAAGAAGGAGTTTATTTTGTAAAGATGTCTACTAAAGAAAAAATGGGAATGCAAAAACTACTAATCAATTATAGATAAAAAGTCTAAATCCATTATTTTTTTTATCTTTATTGCTACTAATACACTTTAAGAGTTATGGAAGAACTAGGAAATGTTATAGAAAATAAAGGAGACAGGAAAAAGATTTTTTATATTACTACTTCAGTACTATTTATCATTTGTTTGTTGGTGATTTATTTTCAAAATAGATCTTTAAGATCAGAAGAGGAAAATTATTCTAAATCAATGGAGCAAATGAGTTTAGACATTAAAATGTTAAAAGCAGAGTCAAAGTATCTTAAAAGCATTAATTCCGAAATAAACTTTAAAAAAGATTCATTGCAGAAGAATATGGATTTTTTATGGATATACAAGACACTAGTTCAAGCGTCAAAGTTACGTGATGATGTTGGTACTAATTTTTCATTTAAGCCCGGAGATAAAGTACGGTTAAAAATGGATTCAAGTTCTGTTGTAATCACCGATTTAGTAATAGGAGGGAATACTTTTAATTATTACATTCGATTTATGGTTAAAAATAACAAGGGGATAATTTCAGAAGTATCTCCAATTGAAATAGAAAGTTTATAACGGTCATATGCGAATTATACTGCTACTTATATTTTTCCAAGGATTTCTTCAATTTGGTTTAACTCAGGTTCATTCAAAATTAGAAGTCCCAACGTATGGAAAAAACGACACAATAGTTCAGCACACTGGATATTGTGTTTCTTATAATCACAGGTATAAACAAGCTAATTGGGTAGCTTATCAATTGACTGCTTTAGAAACAATCAAAGTGGTAGATCGTGAAAATAAGTTTAAAGCTGATCCATTAATTCTTGAAACAAATTTAGCAAAAGATTATTTAAAATCCGGCTATGACCGCGGGCATCTTGCACCCTCAGCTGACATGACCTACTCAAGAACAACTATGCTGGAATCATTTTATTACAGTAATATGTCTCCTCAGGCTCCTCTTTTTAATCGAAATATTTGGAATGATTTAGAGGAATTAACAAGGACTTGGGCCAAAGAATATGATTCTTTATACATTGTCGTTGGACCTGTTTTAGGGGATAGTTTAAGTGCAATAGGGCCACATAAAGTTGCTGTACCTAAATATTATTATAAAGTAATTTTGGATAACCAAAAAAATAAGGAGAAAGCAATTGCCTTTATTATGAAAAATGAAGGGTCTAGCTTGTCGCTCAAGACTTTTGTTGTTTCAATTGATGAAATTGAATTATTGACCGGAATCGATTTTTTTCCAAAGCTTGAAAACACGTTAGAGAAGTCTCTAGAATCAAAAAAATGTTTGGAGTGCTGGAAATGGGGCAAGTGATTTCAATCGTTATTATTTTTTATTACAAAAACGAATAAAATTATCGAATAGCACTCTTCCATGATTACCAGAAATTTCCGGATGAAATTGCACGCCAAAAACAGGAAGTGAATCGTGTTGCATTGCTTCATTTACACAAGCATCCGATGACGCAATCAACTTGAAATTCGCAGGAATAGAGATAGATTCACAATGATCCTCTATCATTTCAATTTCAGTAGGTAATTTATCAAAGAGAGGGCATTCTTCGAAAATTTCAATTAATTGAGTGCCGCGATCCTCTTTCATTCTTGAACCAAAAGCACCAAATGATAGTCCAATTAATTGATGCCCGAAACATATTCCAAGGATAGGTATCGTTGTTTGTTTAATAAAAGAGATTTTCTCGAGATAAATTTCCATATCCATTTCTGTTATTAGCAATGGTGCACCAGAAATGATTATTCCTATTTTATTTTTTATATGATCGTTGGAAAGATTAAGTATTTGAATGGTTTCGAAATCCATGAATTCATCTAAGCATTCTTCAATGTAGATTGTATTTTGACTCCCACAATCGATTATTAAAATCATATATCAATTTTTCCAATACCTTGCCGCACGATTTTCGCAACATTACCGGTACAATCAATAACAGTTGAAGCTTCTAGATTTCCGTATCCTCCATCTATAATCATGTCTACACTACCTTCATATTTTTCAAAAATAGCATTTGGATCAGCAAAGTAATCTAAAAATGTATCTTCATCATTGTGCAAAGAAGTGGTGGCGATAGGATTTCCTAAACTAGCGACAATTTCCAATATTATTTTGTTACTTGGAATTCGAATTCCAATTTCTTTTTTATTCGTGTCGAATATTTTTGTCACTTCATTCGTAGCATTTAAGATAAATGTAAATGGACCAGGAAAGCTATGTTTCAGCAATTTGAATGTAGGGCGATCGATGTGTTTGACGTATTCTGATAAGTTACTTAAATCATTGCAAATAATCGAAAAGTTAGCTTTATTTAGTTTTATTCCTTTCAATTTAGCTAAATTGTTTAAGGCTTTTTTATTTCTTAAATCACAACCCATGCTGTAAACGGTATCTGTCGGAAAAATAATGATTCCGCCATTTTTCAATATTTTAATCGCTTGATCTATTGATCGTTGATTGATGTTATCAGGGTTTATTTGTACAAACATCCTAAAGCTATTGAGCAGAGTATTTGTGCGTTTTATTATTCGAACCTGTCATAATTAAATTAGTTGAACTTAGATTCTTCACTGTAAATATTTCGGGATTACGAGATTCTGGAAGAAGGTGAATCAAACTAATCTGGTTGTTCTCATATTCCCATTGCCCCTTTGAAATAGGTTGAATTTTATTTATACCTGCCTCTGCAAATTTGGGATCGATGATTGTGTCATAAATAATGAAATAACCACTTTTTTCAAATGACATAATGATCATCGTGGGGGAGTCTTCTGCAATATCATCGAGTAACACCCATTTTTTAGTAAGCATATTTATGCTTGCGTCGTATTCTGAAGGAGATTCATTCCCTTTTTCGGAAATCGAATTTGAATCACATGAGCTGAATGCAAATGCACTTAAAAAAAAGAAAACTTCAAAAAATGTTTTATACTTCATGGCATGTAAAAATAGAATATATTATTGAAAATAACAAGTGTATTTACATGCAATAAATAAAAATTTATGATCTGAACATAACAGTTCGATTTCTTTTTTTTGATCTTATCTAACTTAAATTGAAAGAATAATAAATTAAGAAGGATCTCTATTTATAAATCCGGCATGAGATTGCACGGTGATCACTATGAATTTCTTCCTGAATTTTAAATTGCGAGGATTTCAAGTCTTGCGTGTGAAAAATGTAATCGATTCTACCTGCAGGAACCCTTCCAGCATAAGTGGTACCAATACCTGAACAGCAATTTCTAAAAGCATCAATCATTTTTTGATTGAATTGATTATAGGTGTAAGATAAAGGAGTGTCATTAAAATCTCCACATATTATCACTGGATAGGGAGACGTATTGATATGTTCCACAACCGTTAAGGCTTGTTCAGCTCTTTTAGGAAAAGCAATTCTTAGTTTATCTAACATCAATCTAACGTTTGATTTTTTAAATTCAGCATGCTCACGCACTTCTCCAAAGACGGCATAATCATCTTTTTTAAATTTTATGGATTGCAGATGAACATTGTAGATTCTAATAGTGTCTGTATTTTTCACAATATCAGCGTAAATGCAATAGTTGTTATCATTGTTTTCATCATCTTTAAAGACAACATCTCCCTTTGCAATCATGGGGTATTTTGACAACATGGCCACACCAAAATTTTGTCTACCATTCAGTTTGTAACTGTATCTCTCATGATAATCCTTTATTTTTAATAATTTTCTCAGGGCATCACGTGTCGAAAAGTTGGTCGGTTTATCTTGGTGATAAAATTCTTGAAAGCATATTACATCTGGATTTTCCGTTTGAATATATTTAAAAATAGCATCTCTATTTTCATATTTTTCAGACATGGTCCATTGGTATAAATCAAATAAACGAACATTGTAACTCATCACATGTAAAGAAAGTTCGTTTGAGGGCAATATTTCCGGATCTGAACCAAAGGAAACCATTCTAAAATGTAATTTACCACCAAGTAAAATCACGAATAAGACGACTAATGCCCACTTCGATTTAGCAATTGTCCAAATGATTAAAAATAAGAGGGAGAAAAGGAAAATAATGGGATATGCTAATCCGAAAAAGGGTAAAGGCCAAAATGTCCCAGGATGAATAAATGGGCATAAATAAGCTAAAATCAAGCTGCTTAAACAAATAATTGTTGCAATCTTAATCCATGAAGAGAAACGTATGATACTTCGGATTATCTTACTTACCATCTTGACTTTGCTTAAATAAAAATTCTTTTTCTGCTTTTGATAAGGATTCGTAACCTGATTTTGCAATTTTATCTAAAATAGCATCTATTTTTTCTTGTCTTTGTTTTTTGTCGAAATTAAATTCTTCATCCGTTTTTACACCTCCTCTTGCGCTGCCACCTTTATGGATAGTAAATGTCGGTTTTTTCTTCCTCGTACTTCTAGTGAACAGATTCTTTATGGATTCTATTAATCTCTCGAAAAGTGAAATAATATTATTAGAGCTATTTATTTTCTGTATTGACAATATGCCTAGAAATGCACCACCGATGTGCGCAAAATGAGCTGTCCCATCAGGTTTTGCAAGCGAAAGTATGTTCATTGCTAAGTAAATACATGCAAGATAGATTAATTTTACCGGAAAAATACCAAATAAACTTACTTCTGTGCTCGGGCGGTAAAAAGCAAGAGCCATAAAAATAGCCATTACAGAGCCAGAAGCACCCACTATCACTGTTTTTGTTTCATGTGCAAAAATAGGGAAAAAAGTATGAGCTAAGATTTCAAAAATTCCGCCAAGCAGTCCTCCTAAAATGTAGGTATATAAGAGTCTTTTTTGATTAAATAATTGCTCAAAAGCTTTTCCAACAAAGTACAGCATCAGCATATTAAGAAGCAAATGCATAAAACTAAAATGCGCAAAAATACTTGTGATTAATCCCCAAGGTTTTACTATAGCTTCAGATATATTAGTGTCCAAAGCGAAGACAGTTGTGTTAAATTCCTTAATCAAAGATTTAAATTCTCCCTGCATTAGTCCACCAAGAACTGAGACTAAGCCGACAAATAAAAAAACAAGCAGATTGATAAAAATCAACTTGACAGTCATACCACCATAATAAAATTGGTGTTTTACTTCTTCTGTAAAAGTTCGTTGTGCGTTCATTACCAAAAGTTTTTCTTATCCGTTTTACGCCAGTAAAGAATCATTATCGCGCCAGCAATTGCACCTCCAACGTGCGCTAAGTGAGCAACATTATCGCCTGGAGTTCCATTAAAGCTCTGATAAAGTTCAAATAAGAAGTAGGCACCTACTAAAAACTTTGCTTTCACTGGAATAGCAAAATAAAGCATGAATTCTGTATTAGGAAAAAGAATGGCAAAAGCTGCCATGACCCCGAATACAGCCCCAGAAGCACCAACCATGGGAGTACTGCAAAAACTAATGTATTTTTGTAATAAATTAGTATCGATTACTTGTTGACCAGATAGGGTATTTAGATAATTGTTTATTTCAGTTACTATTTCCTCCATAGATTGACTATTATTCATAATAGAGTCAATCCTATTAATATCGAGCACTCCAGTAAATGAATTTCGTAATTCACTAATTTGATACATTCCCATTGCATTATACAATGCAAAAGCACCAAGTGCGGAAATAATATATAATACAAAGTATTTTTTTGGTCCCCAAAGGCGCTCTAAATATGATCCTAAAATTACTAAAAGGTACATATTCATAAAAAGATGCATGATACTGCTGCCATCGTGCATAAAAAAATGAGTAACAATTTGATAAGGTCTAAAAAGAGGAGAATTCATGTAGTAAGCACCAAGATCTCTCCCTAAATCAATATTTTGGGAACCCAATATAAATGTAACGATAGAAAGCATCACATTTATTAATAATATATTCTTGGTAACTTGAGGTATATTGCTTAAAAAAGAAAACATATTAAAATTTATTAGTTATTTCTTCCATTGAAATGGTATTCATAATTGTTTTTCCACTTGGAGTGAACATGTGCTCAGGGCATTGAAATAAATCTTCAATTAGAATTTCAGCAGACTCATTATTCAGAACAATATTCTTTTTTTGTGATGAAGAGTGAGCAATTGAATTGATTAATAAATGAGCAATATCTCCTTTTTCGATATCTCTGAATGAAACGTTTTCTAAAATAGTATCTAAACACTCATTAATATTTTCTTCTTGAAGCACAGAAGGAACAGCATCTACATTCATTATATTGCCTTGAAAATTTGTTTCGAAGCCCAATCTTGAAAGCATTTTTTCATTATTAATCCATTCATTTTTCTCAGAATTAGATACTTCTTTTTCATAAGGGAAAAGAAGTTTTTGAGATGCTATAGGATTGGAAATAAATAAGTTAATTAGCTTATCATAAATTATTCGTTCAACTGCTCTTCGATGATCAATCACCATTAATCCAGACTTACAAGAAGTAATTAAATAGTTTCCTCTAACGATAAATTCTTTGATTTTATTAACTTCTCCCTCAAATTCAATTTCTTTCGTCAACTCTTCTTTTGTTTCTTCTTTTATCGCATAGAAATTCATCCAATCTTTTTGATTTATTTCTTGATTTCCAAAACCTTCTGCTTTAATCGCTTTAGAAAAACTAGGTTGTGAACTTGATTTAGATTGTGAAGTTGTTACTGTGAAAGGATTGTATTGCTCGTCCACTCTTATTTTAGGTTCGACGGGCAGTTGGCTTTTCATAGAAAAAGGTAAATCAAAACTAGTTTCCCTATTGAAATCAAGAGTAGGAGCAATATTATATTTTCCTAAAGCTTGTCTAATACTACTTAGAATAATTGCATAAATCAATCTATCTTCTTCAAATTTTATTTCTGTTTTTGTTGGATGTACATTTACGTCAATCTTTTGTGGGTCAACAGTTAAGTACAAAAAATAGGAAGGAACTGTTTTTGTTTGAATTAGACCCTCAAAAGCTTTTGTGATCGCATGGTTAAAAAAGGAATCTTTAAAAAAACGATCATTTACAAATAAAAATTGTTCCCCTCTTTTTTTCTTAGCAAACTCAGGTTTTCCAACAAAACCAACAATTTCAACAATTTCGGTAGACTCTTCAATTGGCACCAATTTTTCATTTGAACTTTTTCCTAAAACATCAATAATTCTTTTTTTTAAGTTGGAAGCAGGTAAATTATATACTACCTTGTCATTGTTGGTGAATGTGAAAAATACCTCAGGATGAGCAAATGCAATTCTCTCAAAATCATCAAGGATATGTCGAAATTCTATACTTTCTGATTTCAAAAAATTACGTCTTGCAGGCACATTGTAAAATAAGTTTTTCACTTCAAAGGAAGATCCTGTAGGGCAAACGATAGGTTCTTGTTTGGTTATTGTACTGCCTTCAATTTGTAGTAAATTTCCTATTTCATCCTCTGCTAATTTTGTTTTTAAAACCACGTGCGCAATAGCTGCAATAGAGGCCAAAGCCTCTCCTCTAAACCCTTTGGTTGTAAGGGTAAATAGATCTTCAGCTTTAGACACTTTGCTAGTTGCGTGGCGTTCAAAACACATACGGGAGTCAAAAGTTGACATCCCTTTTCCGTTATCTATTATTTGAATGAGTGTTTTTCCTGCATCTCGAATTACTACATCAATTTTTGTAGCTCCAGCATCAATAGCATTTTCTATTAATTCTTTTAAAACAGAAGCTGGACGCTGTATAACTTCCCCTGCAGCAATTTGGTTGGCAATATGATCGGGTAATAATTTAATTACGTCACTCATTCTCTTCTATTTCCTTTTATATTTTCTTCTTTTTTACCTACAATAATCACCAGCTTTCAATTTCCTTATACAATTTCAACAACCATTCCATAATTCGACTTCTGACAAATAGACAGTTTTTTTTTTTATCGTTAGTTCCTGTATTCTATTAATAGATAATTTTCGGCATGATTTTTTTAAATATCTCTTTCATTGAATAAATTATATCCCAAAAGGATAGTGTCATAAAAGTAACTATTATTTTGCTTTTCAAAGTAAAAAAAAACGAAATTACATTTTGTAAAAAATTAACATTTAGATTTAAAAAAAAAGAGTCATTGATAGTGCATATCGACTTTCTTAGCTTAACTTCGTAATTAAAAAAACCAAAGAAAATCCGGTGAAATACTATGTTATTCGCATCAAAAGTAAATTGTTAAAAAAAATAAAAACAAAATATCTACAAATGAACATAATACGTTATTCAAAGTACTTTTTGGTTACAGGTATAGTCTTTACTATTTCATTCATTTTTTCAGCATATATATCGAAAAAAAAGATAAAAAAGTCTATCAAACTTGAAATTTCCTCAGAAGACGTTTGGGCGCAAAAACAGTTGTCAGAAATGACATTGGAAGAGAAGGTAGGGCAATTTTTTATGGTTTCTGCCTTTTCAAATCAAGGAGAAAAACACTTAAAAGAAGTAGAAGATTTAGTGATAAATCAAAAAGTAGGTGGGGTTATTTTTTTTCAAGGAGAAAGAGAGAACTTAAAATCGTCAATTACTCGTTTTCAAAATGCTAGTAAAATTCCGCTTTTAATTGGTATGGATGCAGAGTGGGGGATTCAAATGCGAATTTTTGGGGTTGAAAGATTTCCCTATGCATACACGATCGGTGCGGCAAATGATTTAAACTTGTCTAAAAAAATGGGAGAAATGATGGCGCAAGAATGCCGACAGTTAGGAATTCACATGAATTTTTCTCCTGATGCTGATGTAAATAGTAATCCAGAAAATCCTGTCATAGGTTTTAGGTCTTTTGGAGAAAATCCTTCTCATGTTGCTTCTCACGTTAGCGCAGTTGTCTCAGGTATGGAAGAAAACGGCGTGATGACAAGTATTAAGCATTTTCCGGGTCATGGAGATACGGATAAGGATTCTCATTTTGAATTACCAACTGTTTCCAAGTCTTTGAGTTCAATCAAGTCTATTGATTTTGTGCCATTTAAAGAAGGGATAAAGGCGGGAGCATCCTCTGTAATGATAGGACACTTAAATGTTCCTGCATTAGATAATTCGGGTTTACCCAGTAGTTTGTCAAAAAGAATAATCAAAGGTTTTTTACAAGATTCTTTAGGTTTTAATGGATTAGTGATTAGTGATGCCTTGAACATGAAAGCAGTTGCAGATAAATATGGGAAAACTGAAGTTTGTGTGAAAGCATTTGAAGCCGGCTGCGATATCTTATTATTTCCAGAAAGTGTAGGCGAAGCAATTTCAGCTATTTCTGCAAAAGTTCGAGAGGGAAGTATTACAATGTTAGAATTGGACCAACGTTGTTTAAAAATTTTGAAAGCAAAATATAAATTTATCATTAAGCCTATCGAATATAAGTCTTACACAGATGGAGAAATTGATTGGGCGAAGAAAGATGTGTATGAAAAAGCAATAACCGTTCTTAAAAATGATAAAGATTTATTACCATTAAATAAGATGGATAAAAAAATTGCTCGAATCAGTATCGGTGCCCACACGACTCCTTTTAGAGAAGGTATCGAACGATTTTCAAAAATAGATCATTATCATTTTTATACAGTGGAAGAGGCATATGAAAGCTTGGGTGATAAACTAAAATTTTATGATGTTATTATTACCGCTTTTCACGCAGGCTCAGTGCGACCAAAAAATGACTTCGGGATGCCTAAAGGATGGAGAAATTGGTTGCAAAACTTGCCTAAGAACAAAGATAATGCGCTGATTTTATTTGGTAATCCATTGGCGCTGAAAGAAAAGTGCGATTTAAAGCATATTAAGTCAGTGGTGCTTGGATATGAAAATAATTACATCGCTTTAGAGAGAATGTCGCAATTCCTTTTTGGCGCTATTTCAGCAAGTGGTAAACTTCCTTTTACGATCTCGGATGAATATCCTAGAGAATTTGGGAAGATGGTTGCAAGCAGTGGTAGGTTAAAATATTCTCAACCTGAAGAATTGGGCATTGATCCTACTAAATTAAAGGAAATCGATAAAATAGCAACAAGTTCGATTGCTCTAGGTGCTTTTCCAGGTTGCCAGATTGTTGTTTGCGTTGAAGGTAAAATTATATATCAGAAAAGTTTTGGTACCCAACGATATGAAGACACAATATCAGTAAAAAATACAGATGTATATGATATTGCTTCTGTAACTAAAATTGCAGGATCCACTTTAGCGCTAATGAAATTGCAATCTGAAGGAAAATTTTCGATCAATAAATGTTTGAAAGATTATATACCTGAAGTCACTGGTTGTTCTGAATTTGGAAACATTTTAATTAAAGATATGATGACGCATCAAGCAGGACTAACTGCGTGGATTCCTTTTTATAAGAAAACATTGATCAATGGGGAATTAAATCCTCAAATTTACTCGAAAGTTAAGAAAACTGGGTTTGAAAATCAAGTTGCAAAAGATCTTTGGATTAAAAATTCATACACAGATTCGCTTTACAAACGCATATTATCTTCCGATTTGGGAGTTAAAAAATATGAGTACTCTGATTTAGGGTACTATTTCATAAAAAAAATTATCGAAAAACAAACGTCCCAAAATTTAGATGATTATTTAACTACCACTGTTTATGAACCAATGGGTTTGCAATTCATGAGATATAGACCATTAAACTATTTTCCGCTTTCTCAAATTGTCCCCACAGAAAATGACAAAACGTTTCGCAAACAATTAATTCATGGCTATGTTCATGACCCAGGTGCTGCAATGCTGGGCGGTGTTGGTGGACATGCAGGATTGTTTTCAAACGCAACAGATTTGGCTTCCATTATGCAATTATTTTTAAACAACGGAATGTATGGGAATATTCCTTATCTGAACAAAGACGTTGTGCAGGAATATACGCGTTGCCAGTTTGCACCTGAAAATAGAAGGGGGATAGGTTTTGACCGCCCTAAGAACTCAGGGGGAGG
Organism: Chryseobacterium gleum; assembly: GCA_945888595.1. GTDB lineage: Bacteria > Bacteroidota > Bacteroidia > Flavobacteriales_D > Crocinitomicaceae > CAIUKX01. Next base: position 12,330 of record CAMDAO010000009.1, read on the forward strand.
AACATGTCATGAATTGGCATCGCAATCTAGTTATGGCCATTCAGGATTTACAGGAACGTTAGCATGGGCAGATCCAAAATATCAAATCAATTATGTTTTTCTTTCGAACAGAGTATATCAGGATCAAGAAAATTGGAAAATAAGAGATTTGAATATTCGAACAAATATTCAGAAGGTAATTTATGAGGCTGTTTTGTCAGCGAAAAAATGATGAAAAAAGTTGTTTTTAGATAGGTTAATGACAGTATGACAATTAAAAAATAAGCATGAAAATAGGAATTGTTTTATATCCAACATTTGGAGGAAGTGGAGTAGTCGCAACAGAATTAGGAAAGGCATTAGCTAAAAAAGGTCATGAGATTCATTTTATCACCTATTCTCAACCTGTTCGTTTAGGGAGTTTTAGAGAAAATATTTTTTATCATGAGGTGACGATTAGTGATTATCCTTTATTTGATTATCAGCCATACGAAACAATTTTAGCGAGTAAAATGGTAGATGTTGTGAAGTATGAAAATTTAGATATTTTACATGTTCATTATGCAATTCCTCATGCATCTGCTGCATTTATGGCACAACAAATACTCAAATCACAGGGGATTTCAATTCCATTTGTGACAACGCTGCATGGTACAGATATTACCTTAGTTGGAAAAGATCCTTCATTCGAGCCGGTGATTACCTTTTGTATTAATCAGTCGGATGCTGTTACGGCTGTTTCTCAAAGCTTAAAAGAGGATACTTTTTTACATTTTAACACTAAGAGAGAGATCAAAGTTGTCCCGAATTTTATTAAATCACATGACACGCTGAAAGAAATTGATTACACGAAACGCAGACATTATGCAAAAGATGACGAACGTATTTTGTGTCACATTTCAAATTTTAGGAAGGTTAAGAGGGTGGAAGATGTATTGCACGTTTTTGCTTTGGTAAACCAACAAATTCCATCCAAAATGATTTTTGCAGGAGATGGTCCAGAAAGAAATAATTTGGAACGATTATCTCGTGAATTAGGTTTGTGCGGGCGCGTGATTTTTATAGGAAATGTGAGGGATACTTCTCATGTTTTAGAAATGTCGGATCTGTTTTTATTACCTTCTGAAACAGAGAGTTTTGGACTTGCAGCTTTAGAAGCTTTGGCTGTTGGAGTTCCTGTTATTTCTTCAAACACCGGTGGTATTCCGGAAGTGAATATACATGGCGTTACAGGCTTTTTATCGAATGTACTAGATGTAGAGGATATGGCTAAAAATGCAATTCAATTATTAAAAAACGAGGAAAAATTTCAATTATTTAAGTTAAATGCCTTGAAGCAATCGAAAGTATATAGTTTAGAAAATGTGCTTCCTCTTTATGAAGAAATTTATGAAAATTTGATAAAATAAAAAAATCCAAAATAAATAAACCGACAAAGTTCATCTATTTTGAATCTTAAAATTTAATGTTGACTCAATAAAGCGAAGGAAATCTCAACGGATCAACTTCGGTCATCATGGAATATGCTTTATCAAAAATGTCATCGATACTTGGTTTTGAGAAATAATCTCCATCCGTTCCATAAGCAGGTCTGTGGTCTTTTGCAGATAACGTTTGTGGTGCTGAATCCAATAATATAAATCCTTCTTGCTCAACGACTATTTTTTCTAGCATATAGGCGGTTGCTCCACTTGAAACATCTTCATCGATTATCAATAAACGATTTGTTTTCGTGATTGACTCTCGTATTAAATGATTAACATCAAAGGGTATTAACGTTTGCACATCAATCAATTCGACGCTTATCCCGGCTTCAGTCAATTGTTTATAAGCTATTTCGCATAAATTAAATGTTGAGCCATAGGAGATAAGTGTTAAATCTGTTCCTTGCTTAACTATTTCAGGAATGCCTAATGGAAGCTTAAACTCACCAATATTATTGGGTAAAGGTTCTTTTGATCGATACCCGTTTAATGGCTCAATAACCAACGCTGGTTCATCTGCTTCAATTAAAGTATTGTAAAATCCTGCTGCTTTTGTCATGTTTCTTGGCACACAGATATTAATTCCTCGACAGGCATTAACGATCATTCCCATTGGACTTCCACTGTGCCAAACACCTTCCAATCGATGCCCGCGAGTACTAATAATCAAAGGTGCTTTTTGTCCGCCTTTCGTTCGATATTGAACAGTTGCTAAATCATCAGACATCACTTGCAGTGCATACAATAAATAATCTAAGTATTGTATTTCCGCAATCGGACGTAATCCTCTCATAGCCATACCGATACCTTGTCCGATAATCGTGCATTCACGAATTCCAGTATCCGAAATCCGTAATGAGCCAAATTGTTCTTGTAAACCTTCTAATGTTTGATTTACTCCTCCAATTTTACCTGCATCTTCGCCGAAAATTAATGCTTCAGGGTGTCTTTCAAATAATTTACGGTAATTTTCACGTAAAATAATGCGCCCGTCTTCCATTACTGGATCTTCATCATAAGTTGGTTCAACAGGAATGATTGAAGGTATATTGTATTGAGATTCTGAATATAAATGAGAACTATATCTGGATTTGTTTACTTCAATTTCTTGTTCAATCCAACTAGAAAGTGCTTTCCTGGATGCTGTTTTTTCTTCACGCACTATTCTTAAAACTTTCCGAGCAGAATTAAAAATATCTTTCCGAAGCGGTTCCATGGCTCTTTCCAAAGATTCTACTTCTTTACTTACAAAAATCGCATTCGGACTTTCAAAAGCTACAGATTTCATGAGTGAAATCGCTTTATCTAAATCTATTTTAATTTCATCACAATACGACTTCCAGGCGGCACTTTTACTATCTCTAACTGTTATTTTAGCTTCTTTCTGAATCGTTTCTAGCTCTTCTTCAGTCGCGATTTTAGATCCATCCGCATCAAAATCAATGATCCAATTCTTAAACTTTAAAATACAATCAAATTCAGTTTCCCACATTAATCTTTCTTCTGTTTTATATCTCTCATGAGAACCAGATGTTGAATGTCCTTGTGGTTGTGTTACTTCCTGCACATGAACAAGCACGGGAACGTGTTCTTCTCTTGCAATCGCAACTGCCTTTTCATAGGTTTCACACAAGTGTGGATAATCCCATCCTTTGGTAACTAAAATTTCATATCCGGGTTTATCCGAAGTGCGTTGCATTCCAGCTAATGCTTCAGAAATACTATTTTTTGTAGTTTGATTTTCTCTTGATACTGAAATCCCAAAACCATCATCCCACACTGACATTACCATGGGTACTTGTAGAACTCCTGCGGCATTTATGGTCTCCCAAAAAGGACCTTCAGAAGTGGAAGCGTCACCGATTGTTCCGAATGCTACTTCATTTCCTCCGTTGGAGAATTTTTTAAACTCTTCAATATCGCTTAAACTTGTGTGATGTCTATAGATTTTGGATGCCAAAGCAAGTCCTAATAAACGGGGCATCTGTCCTGCTGTTGGCGAAATATCTGAAGAACTATTTTTTTGAGACATTAAATCTTTCCATTCTCCATTTTCATCTAAATTTCTACTCGCATAATGTCCACCCATTTGTCGACCCGCAGAAAGGGGCTCTTCAATCACATTTGTATGTCCATATAAACCAGCAAAATATTGTTGCAATGTAAGTTGATCAATCGCCAACATTAACGTTTGGTCGCGATAATATCCTGACCTAAAATCTCCGTCTTGAAATTGTTTTGCTAGCGCAATTTGGGCTAATTCCTTGCCATCTCCAAAAATCCCAAATTTAGCTTTTCCAGTAAGTACTTCTCGTCTGCCTAAAATAGAAGCTTCTCTTGATTCACAAGCTAATCGAAAATCAGAAATGACTTCTTCTTTAAATGTTTGAAAATCAACTGAAGTGATTGTTTCAATAACTGCTTCTTTAGACATAGTATAAATTTATGAATTGTAAAGGTAATGAAATTTGGATGCATATTAAAATGAAACAATATCATTTTGACTATTTTTAGTAGCATTTTTACTATTTAAAGATTTATTTATGGAAAATTTTCAACTTGGTTTTAATCTTTTGATTAATCAGCCGATATTTGCGTATTTTTATCCTAGAATAATTAAATTGACAAATGAAGTTCACATATAAGATTTTTGAAACATATGTGATGAATTATACATCGCTTAAAACGCGCGAGCGAAGTTCGGATTCTCGTATTCAAGAATTAGAAGTTACAGAGACAAAAATCACAGCTAAAGTCAAAGGCTCTAAGATATATACAGTCATCATCGATTTAAAACCGGATAAAGTCAAAGATTCTTCATGTACTTGTCCATTCGATCTTGGCCCTGTTTGTAAGCATGTTGTGAATGTTTTATTGGAAGTAGACCAAATTAAAAAAAGTGAGAACAGCATAGCAAGTGAGCAAGTCGATGGAAGTGCGGACATGGCAGAAATGCAGCAGTATCATTCGCACGATTATGTTTTCGAAGATTTTAGATTTTCAGATTTAACCAATACTTTTATATTAAAAAATAGTTTAGAGATAGCGGATGATGGAAAACGAGGTTATTTCGATATACTTCCTACGTCAATTCAACTAAATCAAGCTTCTTTTAAGGATACGTATAGTTTCTTTCAACAAATACCCACGCAAGCAACGCTTAAAAACAATACGTTAACCTTGACTTGCAAATGTTTAACAAAAAAGAAGAAAATGTGTGAACATCAAGTTCAGCTTTTATTCAATTTGAAAGATAGAAAAGAATTACGCGTTTTTTTTGATGCAGATTTAAGAAGAAAGGAAATTTATGCCGTCGCGCTGGATTATGGACTAGAAAATGAACCGGATTTTGAAATGTATTTCGATTTATCCTACAACGGTCGAACACTTGATATTACTCCTAAAATCAAAGAGATTCTTCCTGTTAATAAGAAAACTACTGATTTTTTAACAAAGAATTTATTACCCATAAAAAATCAAATTACACCCTTAGATACTAATTATTCAAATTCAAAATTGATCATGGTTTTTGGTCAGCATCGCTATTATGATCATATTTTTGTTGAATTTTTAGAAGCAAAAACAACGAAAGATGGGAGTATAAAGAATCCTTTGAATCCAAAAGATCCGCTTGATTTTATTTGGAAATCTGAAAAAAATACAGACATCAAATTTTACTCGGGATTAGTTAAATTCCAAAATAGTGCGATACGCAATAATTCAACCACAGATTTAGAAGGATTGCGAGCGATTGTAAAAAACCCCTTGAATATTGATGCGTATTATCACAATTCAAATGTATCAGATAAACTGACGGCCAGTTCTGTTATCCCCGTTAAATTAGAGATTTTAGATGCAGACCTTATTTTAGATGTGAATCTAAGAAATCATTTTTATGAAATTTCGGGAAAATTAGAAATTAATGGAAAATTCCATGATCTAAAGGATTTAAAATTAAAATACACCTATTTCATCTTGATTGGGGGGACGATGTATTTACTAGGAAATGTTAATTATTCGCGCGTAATTGAATTTTTCAGAAGGAATAATCAGACTATTCTTATTCATGAATCTAAATTTGAAGAATTTCAGCAGACGATTCTTTCCAATTTAGAAAATAAAATAAAAATCAATTATTCATTTTTAAAACCTGCTACAAAAAAACAAATTAAAGAATATGGTTTTGATCAAAAGGTTGAGAAGTTAATCTATCTTTCTGATTCAGATGAATATGTAATGATCTCTCCAGTAGTGAAATATGGAAATGTGGAGGTTCCTGTTCTTTCGAGAAAACAGATTTATTCTATCGATAGTAAAGGGAATCCATTTTCAATCACTAGGAATGAAGATTTAGAAGTACAATTTGTTTCGATTTTATTGCGGCAACATCCTCACTTTGAGGAACAATTAGAGCAGGATTTTCTATATATTCACAAGCAACAGTTCTTAGAAGAAGGGTGGTTTTTTGATGTTTTTGAAGAATGGAAAGAATTAAATATTACGATTCTTGGTTTTAATGAACTAAAGGCCAATAAATACAATCCATATAAAGCCAAAGTTACCATTAGTGTGGCAAGTGGATTGGATTGGTTTGATACATCTCTACAAGTTCGATTTGGAGATCAAAATGTGAGTTTAAAACAATTACAAAAGGCAGTTAAAAATAGTGCAAAATACGTTGAGTTGGGTGATGGAACGCTAGGATTGCTTCCAGAACAATGGGTTGAAAAGTTTTCGAAATATTTTAGAGCGGGAGAAGTTGTTAAAGAGAATATTCGCACGCCTAAAATGAATTTTTCTGAAATTTCGGAATTATATGAAGATGAAGTCTTGACCATCAAAGCACGCGAACAATTAGCATATTATCAATCTAAGATGTCTACTTTTCACGAGATTAAAGAAATAAAAGTTCCTGAATCGTTGAATGCAACTTTGAGAGATTATCAAAAACAGGGATTAAACTGGTTGAATTTTTTGGATGAATTTGAATTTGGCGGATGTTTAGCAGATGATATGGGACTTGGTAAAACCATTCAAATTATTGCCTTTATTCTTTCGCAACGAGAAAAAAAAAGGCACAATACGAACTTAATTGTTGTTCCTACTTCTTTGATTTTTAATTGGCAAAAGGAAGTGGAAAAGTTTGCTCCTTCGATTAAAATTCAAACCATTTATGGATCCGATCGAATAAAAAACACGAAGAATTTTGATGAATTTGAGGTTATTTTAACGTCTTACGGAACGTTGTTATCTGATATTCGGTTTTTGAAAGAATACCATTTTAATTACATTTTTCTGGATGAATCACAAGCAATAAAAAATCCTGAATCGCAACGATATAAGTCTGTTCGACTTCTGCAATCTAGAAATAAAATTGTTTTGACCGGGACCCCAATAGAAAATAATACATTTGATCTATTCGGACAATTTTCATTTGCTTGCCCGGGGTTATTAGGTAATAAGCAAAGATTTACAGATCATTATTCGCAACCGATTGATAAATTTAAAGACGCGGGAAGAGCCGTTGAACTGCAAAAGAAAATTAACCCATTTTTATTAAGGAGAACAAAAGCGCAAGTAGCCACTGAATTACCAGATAAAACAGAAATGATAATTTATTGTGAAATGGGTGAGGAGCAAAGAGCAATTTATGATTCGTATAAACAAGAATTTCGCGAATTTTTAATGGCTTCGTCTAATCAGAAATCTACGATGGATACCATGCATATATTAGCAGGTCTAACGAAAATGAGACAAATTTGTAATTCACCTTCCTTGCTAAATGATCAAGAATTTTACGGGAATTCATCTGCAAAAATTGACGTTTTAATGGAAGAAATTGAAACGAAGTCGTCTGAGCACAAAATGATCATCTTTTCTCAATTTGTTTCAATGCTAGACCTAATTAAAGTAGAATTAGAAAAACGACAAATTCCGTTCGAATATTTAACGGGGAAAACAAAAAATAGACAATCAAAAGTCGAAGAATTTCAAACGAATTCAGATGTTAGAGTTTTCTTAATTAGTTTAAAGGCAGGAGGGACCGGTTTGAATTTAACCGAAGCAGATTATGTGTACTTAGTTGATCCTTGGTGGAATCCAGCGGTTGAAAACCAGGCAATCGATAGATGTTATAGGATTGGACAAAAGAAAAATGTGGTAGCGGTAAGATTGATTTGTCCCGGCACAATTGAAGAGAAAATTATGAAATTACAAGAATCCAAAAAAGATTTGGTAAATGATTTAATCAAAACGGATGAAACTATTTTGAAATCATTATCAAAATCTGATTTAATTGGTTTTTTTACCGATTGATATACTTTAGGGTAAAATTATTTTAACCTGAGATTCTGTGTTACTATTCTAAATAAAATATATTCCCAAAGATTGGATTAAATATTCAAAAATTCTAGGTTTCTTTACAATCTTGTAATGCATTACGTAATAATCGACATAGAAACAACTGGTGGAAGCCCTAAAAGCTCCAAGATAACGGAAATCGCTATGTATAAACACGATGGCGTAAAAATCATTGATCAGTATGAAACATTGATTGATCCTGAGATGCAAATTCCAGAGTTTATTGTTCGTTTAACTGGTATTAATGATGAAATGGTAGATGGTGCTCCTAAATTTCACGAAGTAGCAAAAAAAATTGTCGAATTTACCGAAGGATGTGTCTTTGTTGCTCACAATGTTAGTTTTGATTATGGCGTTATTCGACATGAATTTAGAAAATTGGGATTTGATTATAGACGAGCGCATTTATGCACTGTAATTGCCTCTAGGAAAATATTACCGGGACTTGAATCATATAGTTTGGGTAAATTAACGCGAGATTTGGGAATAGAATTAATAGGTCGACATCGAGCGGGTGGTGATGCGTTTGCTACGGCAAAATTATTTACAATCTTAATCGAAAAAAATGGTGAAGAATTAGCCAATTTTGTAAATGAAGATGTTAATCCTCAGATTTTTCACCCCAATTTAGATATTGCAGAACTAGATGAAATTCCAGATAAGATTGGAGTTTATAGATTTTACAATGAATTCAATCAACTTATTTTTGTAGGTAAAAGCAAAGGCGTAAAAAGAAGGATTGAGCAACATTTGAAAAACACGAAATCTAAAAAGGGAGCACAATTAATCAAGGAAATTGCAAAAATTGAATATGAGTTAACTGGCTCAGAATTGATCTCTATATTATTGGAAAAAAATATAATAACCACCAAAAACCCATCAAAAAACTCACCCTTGAAGAATGTACACTATTCCCATGGAATCTATCAATATTTTGATGAGCAGGGCTATAGTAGATTTTATATTGGGATATCTTCAAAAGTGATTGAAATTCCATTGAAAAGCTACACTTCAAAGAAAGAAGCTATCAGCCAAATGGAAAAAATGATAGAGAAATATCATTTATGTCAAAAGCTTTGTGATTTATACGTGACATCATCATCATGCTTTCAATATTCAATTAAAGAATGTAATGGAGCATGTATTGGTGAAGAAGCAGTGGAAGCTTACAATACGCGCGCGAACGATTTAATAAAAGAGTTAGACGTAAATGAAGAAAGTTTTTATATCGTCGAAAACGGTCGTCAAAAAGGCGAGAAAAGTTTTATTTTAGTCGAAAACGGGAGTTTGATTGGGTATGGTTATGCGCCTTTTCATCTTCAACATAGCCCCGTTGAAAAATGGATCAATCAGATGGAATTTATTCGTGAAGAAAGGGATTCATCGTTGGTTCTAGATTTATATTTAAAAAACAATCCATTACTCACAATCGTTCGTTTTCAGTAATTTAGTCTAATTAATTTATCCCTTTCTAATCAAAGATATCAAGTTGAAGCATAAAAAAAATCTGCATGAATTTCATGCAGATTTTTTGTTTTTTTTACCGTTTTAACAATGCTATGAAATACACTGTTTTTCTGGTCGAAATATAGTTGATTATTTTTTTAATTTTTTCGAGAAGTCAATCAAAATAGGTGTCGCAACACATAATGAAGAATATGTCCCAATAATAACTCCTACTAGAAGTGCAAATAAGAATCCTTTAATCGCAGCTCCACTGAAAATAAACATAATTAAAACAACTACAAATAATATCATAGAAGTGTTAAAAGTTCTACTCAACGTTGTATTCAATGATTTGTTAACGATATCATGGTGGTGCTCAGTTTCACCACTATTTCGCAGGTTTTCACGAATCCTATCAAATACAATCACTGTATCATTCATTGAATAACCGATTACGGTAAGAATCGCTGCAATGAAAGCTTGGTTAACATCTAAGCTAAATGGCAAGTAACCATGAAACAAAGCGAAAATAGTAATTACGAAGAAAGCATCATGCGCTAATCCTATAATGGCACCAATAGAATACTGCCAAGAACCGAATCGAATTAAAATGTAGATGAAAATAGCTAATAACGCTAATGAAATAGCTCTCGCAGAAGAAGACCACAATTCACTTGACACAGCAGCAGAAATACTTCTAGATTCAAGAATTTGATGGTTACCCATTTTATCTTTACATGCAATTAATCCTTCTTCTAATTTTTCTTTTACAAGTTGGGTAGCCTTATCATCACTCAATTTATAATTGGTAATTATTTCTACGTTAAAATCATTTGATTTTGTTTTCAAATCAATAGATGAAATCTCTCCATTTTTATCAATGAAAACTTTTTCTAATTTAGAGCGCAAATAATTAATATCCGCTTTGTTTTCAAATTTAACAGCAAATGTTCTACCTCCTGTAAATTCAACACTTTGTTTTAAGCCATGCGTAAACATTGCAATAACACCAATAATTGTTACCGAAATTGAAAACATGTAAAAATATTTTCTTTTTCCTACCCAATCAAAATTGAAGTTTTGGAATAAGCCTTTTGACAATTTCGTATTGAAAGAAATTGCTTTTCCTTTCTCTAACCAATTGTAAATAGCTAATTTAGAAATGATGATAGCAGAGAAAATAGAAGTGAAAATACCAATAATTAGGGTAGTAGCGAATGATTTAATTTCTCCTTTTCCAAAAATTACTAATATAATTGCAACCAACAAGTGAGTCACATTCGCATCGATAATCGCAGGTAATGCTTTTTTAAACCCTCTGTTTAATGACTCGCCTAAATCAACGCCTCTTGCTTGTTCTTCGCGAACACGCTCGAAAATCAAGATATTAGCATCTACAGCAGTACCAATTGTTAAAACGATACCAGCAATTCCAGCTAAGGTTAAAACCGCTCCAAACGATGCTAAACAACCGAAAATTAATACGATATTCACACACAAAGCGATATTCGCCGCTAAACCTGCTTTTCCATAGTAGAAATACATGTATAACAAAACTGCTAAGAAAGCAAAAGCAAAAGAAATTAAACCTGCTTTCGAGTTTTGAAGTCCTATTGTTGGACCAACTTTCATTTGCTCTTTAATGATACATGGTGCCGGTAAAGATCCCCCATTAAGCAGTCCAGATAAATCTTTTGCTTCATCAATTGTAAAATTACCAGAAATTTGAGTGCTTCCACCTGTGATTGCTCCGTTGACACGAGGTGCGCTGTACACAAGACTATCCATAGTAATAGCAATGATACGACCCACATTGTCACTCGTCATTTGTCCCCATTTTTCAGAACCGTTTTCAGTCATGCTAAGATTAACAGTGATCAAAGATGTAGATTGTTCGAATCCTGTATTTGCAGATTTAATGTCAGTACCACCCACCATTGCTTTCCCATTTTCAGGAATTTTTATAGCGTACAAGGTAAAAGCAAGATCTTTTGATTTTGCTCCTACTGATTCTGCTTCAGCAGACCACATAAAGGCTAAATCAGGAGGGAATACTGCAAGAATATCGTCTCTTCTTAACATTTGTTCAACTTGTGCTTTATTTTCAGGTTTAATATAACCAACTGCATATTGTCCTGCACTTTGAACTAATTCTCCTAATCCTTTACCTGAACCACCTAATGGTTTTGTTAATTCAGCCAATGATTTAGCAGCTTTATTTGTGTCTCCACCTGTTTTTGTTAACGTATCATTTGATGCATTGTCAACTTCTTTAATTTCTTTTTGTTTAGAAATATTTGTAGCTTGTTGCCACTGAGAAGCAATTGCATCTGCTTGGTAGGTTTCGTAGAATTGTAAATTTGCAGTTGAACTCATTTTTTGAGCTACAGTTACTTCGTCCTGCACACCTGGTAATTCAATGTAAAGTCGGTTTTTGGTAAGGTCTTTTTGGATATTAGGTTGCGCAACACCAAACTGATTAATACGTCTTTCCATAATTAATTCAACACCATCCATGGAAGATGCCACTTTTTTCTGGAAATAATCAATTACATCAGAATTTGGTGAATTGATATTTAACTCACTAATTTCTTCAATATTAAATAATCGAACTAATTTTAGATCACCATTTATTTGTTTACTAGCCTCTTCAAATAATACCACAAAGTCACCTCCTTTTGCATTGTATTGTTTTAATGCTTTTTCATAAGGCTTTTTAAATTGTAAATCTCTGTTGTTTCTTGCATAATTCGAGATTAAGCCAGGAGTAGAAATCTCAAGTGTAACACTCATTCCTCCAACTAAATCAAGACCAAAAGCTAAACTTCTTTTCTTAACGTCTTGAAAAGTAGAACCTAAAACTGGATAAACTGGACTTTCTGCTTTATCTTTTAGTATTTGATTTAATAATGCTCCTTTTGCAATTTCATCCGCTTCCGGAGTAGAGAAATCAACTTTAGTGTTGTTTGGTAAGTAACCAACCCCACCATTTTTAGCCGCTGTTGCTTTTAACTCAGCTAAAGCTATGTTTGCTTTTTTGTCGGCACTTTGTTCAGTGGACATAGTAACCCAAGTAAACGATAATTGGTAAAGACATACAGCTGTCAATAATATCGTTAAAAACCAAAAAAATCCTTTATTACGCATATTCGTAAATCAATTAATTTATTAAATAAGGCGCAAATATAGAATTTCAATTTAACACTATCAATAAACTTTGCAAAGGTTTTACCAAGTTTATCAACAAAACTTTTTTTTATAGTAAAATATTCATCACGATTTCACTCTGATAGTGTTGATATACTTCTTATTGGATTAGAATTACCTAGATAAATAAAATCATTTTTTATTTTATTTTATTTTCACTAATTTTCAGGAAATTATCGCTTTTTCACTATTACTAGAGTGAATGATAAAATTCAATTAATTTTTCAGTGAAATTATCCCACGATTTTTCTTTGTTCTCAATTTCAATGTTTTCTGCAAATGATTCTTTTAAATTATGTGCAAAATAATACTGAATGGCTTCACTTATGAGATCTGTTTGTGGTTCATTTACGATAATCCCTGTTTTTAGATGTGAGATTGTTTCTTTCAGACCCCCAACATCTGTAGCGATAATCGGGAGAGAGAAATGATTAGAAACTGCTGTTATTCCTGACTGGGTAGCATTTTTATACGGTAAAATACAGGCGTCTGAAGCTGAAAAATAGAAGGAAACGTCTGAATCACGAATATACTGATTGTGCAGATGAATTCTATTTGCAGCTTTCGAGGTTTTTATCAGTTCAGCATATTTTTCAAAGGATCCATACACTTCCCCTGCAATCAATAGTTGGTAACTGTCATCCAGCAGGTTCATCGACTCGATTAATAAGTCTAATCCTTTGTAATCCCGAATTAAACCAAAAAATAATAGTGTTTTTTTATCTGTTAGAAGATTTAATTTTTTTAGTGCCACATCTTTATCTATTTTATCACCAAAATGTCTATACACTGGATGATCAATTCTCAAATATTTGGCAGTGGGGCGTAAGCTAAGTAGATCATTTAAAACAGTATCTGACATGACAACAAAACCGTCCGTTTTTTTTAAGAAAAATCGATTAAATAAAGTGTCAAAAAAACGTTTTTCGTGCGGTATTACATTATGTAAAATCGATATTTGTTTCGTGTTTTTATTCATCTTTCTTGAAATAATACCGAAAGCAGGTCCAAAAAATGACATCCAGTAATTGGAAATGAAAAGGTCAGATTTTTCCTTATTTATTGTTCGAGCTGCGCTGAAATAAGAAAAAGGGTTGATTGAATCTAGTATTCTAACTGCTGGTATTTTATCCACTGTGTCTGTTTCAGATACAAATTGGGTTTCTCCAGGGAAAAGAAAACTTGGATATTGTCGTTTGAATGTAAAGGGTTTTACCGAATTTTTCTTTTCAAGTGAGCGAACAAGTGGGGCGCTAAATTGAGATATACCACCTCTGAATGGGTAAAATGCTGAAAAAATAGAGATTTTCATGATTCAAAATTATTCAAATCCATGTTCAACGAAATTGTAATAAATTTCAGTTCCTTTTTTAACATTTAACGTGTCAAAATCTGCAATTTTTAAATTTTTATACACTTTGGATACAAGTCCTACATTCGTAGCATATACTTCATGCATGGTTTGAAAGTCAATCAAGGATTTAAATGAACCTTGCTCAACCACAAGCGTTGAATCAAAAGTGACACCATTAAAAACTAGGGGTTTGTGAATATTCGAATAACTATATTCTAATGGATCATAGGTGTTAAAAGCATTTGGATTCCATTTTTTATCAATGGTAGGAGAGAATACCAATTTAATAATCCGTTGATTTTCTTCCACGATTTCGGCTTTGTATTGAGCAATTATTATTGTCCACAAGTCTTTCAAAACCCAAGAGTCTAGATTCGTACTTCTCGTGTATCTATAAAATTCTCTAGCTGTTCTTCCTTGATTATCAATGTGCTGTTGTCCAATATATGTTTTTAATTGATAGACTAGAGTGTCATGCTGTCCAACTGTTTCATCGTGTTTCATTTCTTTCACATTGTAAATCACGTATTTTCCTGGTGTTAAACCAAAGTAATTTAAATGCATCGAAATTGTTTCCGATTTTTTTTTGCAACCAATAAAAAAAGCAAAGGCAACAAATGTAACAAGTATGATTTTTTTATTTTTCACTTTTTTTGATATTTATTGCTACGAACATACGAAAAAATGCTCAATTATTAGGATTTATTCCCTTTTCTTTAAACTGTTTCATTACATTTTCTAACTTTTTACCTTCTAAAAATTCACCGTGGAAATAATATTTACGAGAAATTTCTGTTCCTGCTTCATCTTTTGCTAGTGACCAACCATGTAAAATGCCATCTTTGTAACGTTCTTCAAGCATTAGTTTCCCATTCGGATGATTGGTATTCCAAACGCCGATTTTTTTATTGTTTTTATAGGTACCTTTTAATTTTATCAGGCCTGAGTCAAAGTACTCAACTTTTTCGCCGTCCACAAGTCCATTCAGATAGTTGGTGTAGGAAGCCATTATGAGACTTTTATTACTTAAATCTTCTGATAGATAATAAATTATTTTTGGACCATTTAGTTTATCTTCTTTGTAAGATTCCGAAGAGCTTAATCTTCCAGAAGGGGCATAGTTTAACCAAATACTATCTTTTTTCATGTTTTTATAAATGCCTTTAGCTAGGATTACACCATTTTCACTATAAAAAATGCCAGAGGATCGACTATTATTCACCTCATGTTTAATGATAGCCTGTAGAGATTTTGAAGGGTAATAATAATAAAAGGTTCCAACAGGTTTATCATCAATAAATTGCCCTTTGTATTGAAGCGCTATACTTTTTGGATGAGTCTTTTCCCATGGCCCTTGTTTTCGACCTTTGTCATCTGTTTTATTTTGACAAAATGCTGTGAAGGAAATGAGTAAGCATATTAAAATGGAATAGTTATTCATAGTTTAATTTTTTCTGAGAATTCTAATAAACTTACACATGTTAGATCTGCTTCAATATTGATTGGCTCTACTGTTTTTATTCGAACTGTTTTCATTCCAAGATTCTTGCCAAAAAGTATATCAGAATCAGTGTCACCAACCATGATGGATTTTGAAAAGTCAATTTCAGGGTATTCTTTTTGTGCTTGTAATCCCATTTTAGTTCCTGGTTTTCTACTTGAATTTTGGTCTGACTTTAGTTCAGGAGCATAATAGCACTTTGTGATTATCCCGTTCAGCTTTTCCAATTCAACAATCATATAACTATGAATTTCTGAAAGGTTACTTTCTGTCATAATTCCTTTACCTATTCCTTGTTGATTGGTGATAACGAAAATAGAAGAAAACAATGAAGAGAACTTAGCGATGGCAGCAGGCACTCCTTCAATGAAATTAAATTGATCAACCGATTTTATATAACCTCCCATTATTCGTTGATTGATTACACCGTCTCGATCTAAGAAAAGTGTCCATGAAGCATCTATGTTCCAATCGAGCATCTGATAATCAAATCGTTTTTTCTACTAAATAATGATTTCTATGCGCTGAGTTTCTACCAACTAGTTCTGCTAAAAATCCTGCTAAGAAAAATTGAGAACCTATAATCATGGAAACCAATGAGATGTAAAATTCAGTCCGCTCTGCAATAAGACGACTTGTTGTGTCAATGAAAAGTTTATCAATTCCTAAATAGAAAGCAAAACAAAATCCAATAATAAATAAAAAGGTCCCGATTGCACCAAAGAAATGCATTGGTTTTTTTCCAAATTTCCCCATAAAAACGACCGTTAATAGGTCTAATGGGCCGTTCAAGAAACGATTCATGCCAAATTTAGTAGTACCAAATTTTCTTGATTGATGTTGAACCACTTTTTCGCCAATGTTTGTAAAACCTGAATATTTAGCAATTGGAGGGATATACCGATGCATGTCTCCGTAGATTTCAATACTTTTAACGACTTCGCTTTTATAAGCTTTTAAGCCACAATTGAAATCATGTAATTGAATACCAGTTAATTTACGTGCAGCCCAATTATATAGTTTGGTAGGAATAGTTTTTGTAATAGGATCAAATCTTTTCTTTTTCCATCCTGAGACGATATCAAAATCTTCTTCGATGATCATACGAGTTAATTCGGGTATTTCTTCAGGAGAGTCCTGTAAATCTGCATCCATCGTAACAACTACTCGTCCGCTAGCTAACTCAAATCCTTTTTGTAATGCAGCAGATTTGCCATAATTCCGTTGAAATTTGATGCCTCTCACTTCATTGGAATTGATACTTAAACCTTCAATAACCGTCCAAGAACCATCTTTACTGCCATCATCTATAAAAATAACTTCGTATGAAAATTGATTTTCATCCATTACTTTTTTTATCCATGTATGCAACTCAGGGATTGATTCCACTTCATTAAACAATGGGACTACAATAGAAATATCAATCTTAAATTCCACGAAATTTTCTTTTAATTCAGACAAATATAAACAATCAATTTTTCTCTTTACGCTTTTTAATTATGAAATTACTAGTCAAGATGTATAGTGGATGAAAAAAAATAAATTTAAAGAGAGTTTTGGCGGTGTTATAAAATGTTCTAGAGGTAAAATATTGCGGCAAGAATAAAAATGACAATAATCACGATATATTGCCAAACATCCAAAAAGTAAGGGAAGTATTTTTTTATCTTTTCGCGGATATTCATAGGGTAAACGTAAGAAATAATTTCAAAAAAAGCCTTTTTGTGTTCTCTAAACGTGAGGAAAGCGTTTTTCGTCTTCTATTTTTTGTAGGATTTTAACCCTTATTTTTTTAATAACCCAATACAAACTTTCATTCGAATAATACGCTTAGCAGATGCATCCACTTTTTTCTTAAACTCAGGGTCAGACTTGTATTTTTTTAAAATTTCAGCATGCGCTTTTTTTGCATCAACGGGCATTAATAAAATGTCACATCCCGCACTTACAGCTTTTGAAGCGGATTGAGGAACGCTTATAACTCCGCCCATGTTCATTGCATCTGTTACTATTAATCCTTTAAAGCCTAAACTATCTCTTAGCAAACCTTGAACTATTTCAGGAGATAAGGTGGAAGGCAATCCTTTTGTGTCAAATTTTAGATTGTTTTTAACGGCAATGTGAGCAACCATGATTGAAAGCACGCCATTTTCAATTAGAGCAGGATAATTTTTGATTTCTTTCAACTCTCCATCAAGCACTTGTAAAGATTTGTGCGTGTCGCCAGTAACCAGGCCGTGACCAGGGAAATGCTTGGCTGTTGCGATGATGTTACTGTTTTGTGTTTCTTGAATAAAGGCATTCGACCAAGGTATAATATTTGCTGGGTTTGACCCAAAACCTCTATAGCCAACGGTGGAATTAGTTGACATGTCTACAACAGGTGAGAAGTTGTAATTAATCCCAATCGCATTTAGATCATTTGAAATCGTTTTTGCACAAGTTGCTACTTCTTCTATGGTTTTTATTTCATTAGCTTTCTTTACGATTGTAGCACCTTTTATTTTCATATTCATTAGAGTTGGTTCAGCATCTGCAGAATATAAAAAAGGTAAATTACCAATTTCTGAATTCATTAATTCATATTGTTTTATCATCTTCGTAAAACCCTCTTTTGTGCCATTTAACATCAAAACACCGCCAATAACTCTATCTTTTATATGTTCTTTTATTAAAGCATCCGTCTGTCCATACTTACCAACAGCTGGCATAATTAACTGAGCTACGATCGCTGTATCGTCAAGGGCAGAGAAAATTTCATCCACTTGTTTTTGTAGGGTTTCATTTTCCTTCAAATAATCACTAAGTGTATATATTACTTCTGTTTTAGGGATTTCAATTTTTATTGTTTCATCCATCCTTTTGTCTTGAGCGCAGGCCTGAAACAAGAAAAGAACAATAATACTAAGTAATGAAAGTTTCGTCATTTTAATCTTTTTATTTTAATAGTTGTCAAAGTTAGTGTTAATCAAATAGAACTTTTTAGCCAATTAAATTGTTTTATACACACTGCGATTGTCAATAACCATGCCGACCAGAGATTCTATAGTAGGAATTTGTTTCAAATCTTTTATCGTTTGGTTCTATACCTCTCCTTTTTTTGTATCTTCAAGGTAAAAAAATAGAAATGTATCAAAATTTCACCATCAAATCATGGGCACAAGACGATCGTCCCCGAGAAAAATTGTTAATGAAAGGGAAGCAATCTTTATCGGATGCTGAATTGATTGCCATTCTGTTAGGTTCAGGTACGAGGGAAAAATCAGCCGTTGAATTAGCTCAAGAGATACTTTCTTTTTCCTCCAACGACTTAAGTAAATTTAGTAAATGTTCCTACAATGATTTGTTGAAATTTAAAGGCATAGGGGAGGCGAAAGCAATTACATTATTAGCTGCAATAGAATTAGGCAAACGAAGGAAAATGGTAGAAGAACCGAAAAAATTAAAAATTACTCATTCAAATGAAATTTATACATTTTTATCCGGGAAATTCTTCGAATTGAGACATGAAGAATTTTACATAATCCTGCTAAACCGAGCGAATGAAATTATTCATACAGAGCAAATATCTAAAGGTGGACTTTCAGGAACGGTTGCGGATGGTAAAATTATTTTTAAAGTCGCATTGGATTATTTTTCAAGTGCAATAATTCTGTGTCATAATCATCCAAGTGGTCAGATTAGTCCCAGTAATGAAGACCTTTTATTGACAACGAAGTTAATGAATTTTGGGAAAATGATAGATTTACCCATCTTAGATCATATTATTTTCACAGATAATGGTTACTTTAGCTTCGCCGATGAGGGATTGATGAAATAAAAATAAAATGTTTGTGAAAAAAAGAATAATTACCATAATAGGAGCAAGGCCTCAAATAATAAAATCTTCAGCTATTAGTCGTGCTATTCGCACCCATTTTTTTGATAAAATGGAAGAAATTATCGTTCATACAGGCCAACATTATGATGAAAATATGTCAGAAATATTTTTTGAAGAGATGGGGATTCCTTTGCCTAATTATAATTTAAATGTTGGAAGTGGTTCTCATGGTGCACAAACCGGGAAGATGATTGAAGGATTAGAAACTATTTTTTTAAAAGAGAATCCAACGGCAATTATTGTTTATGGAGATACAAATTCAACAATAGCAGGTGCGCTAGCCGCTTCAAAGATTCATATTCCTGTTATTCATGTAGAAGCAGGATTAAGGAGTTTTAACAAAGCAATGCCTGAAGAAATAAATAGAATTGCCTGTGATCATATGTCGACTTTGCTATTTACACCCACAACGACTGGTTTCGAAAATCTGAAACGTGAAGGTTTTGCGCTTGAATACACTGAGAAAGCTTCTGTGAATTCTCCGCAAGTATTTCATTGTGGTGATGTTATGTATGATAATAGTTTGTACTTTTCATCTGTTTCTGATCAGAAATCAATACTATTAAGTGAAATAGGAGTGGAACCTAATCGTTATATTTTATCTACTATTCATCGAGATTCAAATACCGATATTGCAAGTAATTTAGAAAATATATTCAATGCTCTATTGGCGATCCAAAAAATGTCAGGTTATTCGATTGTTTTGCCTATTCACCCGCGAACAAGAAGTAAATTAAAAGATCAACTTTCGCCTTCTCTATTGGAAGAAATTGAAAACAATGCGCATTTTAAGATTATTGATCCTGCTGGATTTATTGATATTATTGCCTTGGAGAAAAATGCTAAAATGCTTATTACTGATAGTGGTGGACTTCAAAAAGAAGCCTATTTTTTTAAGAAACCTTGCATAATTTTACGTCCTCAAACAGAATGGGTGGAAATTGTAAACAATGGAAATGCGATATTAGCAGATGCAAATTTTGATAAAATTGTTGAAGCCTTTGCAAAGTTGAATAGTAAATCAGATTATACATATCCATCTTTTTATGGAAATGGCAAGGCTGCAGAATTTATTTGTGAAAAAATAATAGAACATTTCTGATGATTGAAATTTATGTGGATCAAATATCTGAAAGATTAATTTATACGTTGGACTTTGTTTTTAAAGAACGAGGTTTAACATATAAAATCAATAATGATTTTTTATCTTTTATAAATTCAACGAATGTAAAATGCAATTATTCTGAAAGAGTTTTTGAGGATATTACTCAGATTATTCCAGCCACAGTTCTCTTTGATGAAGTAATATTTATTTATGGAATTGAAAAGGCCCTCTTTGAGAAGGAGGAATGTCTTTCATTTAATAGAATTATTGATCCATTAGCATCTATTTTTTATGTTCTTTCAAGAATGGAAGAATATACCAATCATCGAGAAGATGCCCATGGTCGTTTTGCTTCAAAATATAGCATCCAAAGTTCGTATAATTGGTTAGAAAAAGCAATGTGTGATAGATGGGCAGTAGCTTTTATTAATTATTTATCGAAGGTTTTAGGGGTTTCTATTGAAATTGAAAATTCTCCTGTTACTATTCGACCAACATTTGATATTGATAATGTTTATGCGTATCAGTGGAAAAAAGGGGTTCGTAAATGGCTTTCGATCTGTAGAGATAGACTTACATTCAATAAAATAAGATTAGAAGAGCGAAAAAAAGTTCTGTCAGGGGAAATGCAAGATCCTTACGATACTTACAAATACATAGAGTCGATTTCAGATCGAGGGTATGATGTAAATATGTTTTGGCTATTGGGAGATTATGCGAAAAACGATAAAAACATACCCTATTCAGATATTCGCCAACAAAAATTAATATGTAAAATGAATGAAAAAGCAGTTGTGGGTATTCATCCCAGCTATCATTCAAATTCATATCGATATCATGTAAAGGAAGAAAAAGAGCGTTTAGAAAAAATTATTAATGATTCTATTGAAAATACACGTCAACATTTTTTGAAATTGAAGATTAGAATTACGTATCCTAATTTAGTTTCTTTAGGTTTTAAGCATGAATATTCAATGGGTTACGCCGATAGCATTGGTTTTCGAGCAGGGACAGCGCGGCCACATCGATGGTTTGACTTAAATAAAAATCAGTTGACCGATTTGATCATTCATCCATTTATGTATATGGATGGAACATTAAATGAGTATTTGCAATTAAGTCCAGATGAAAGTAAAAAAATAATTTGGAAATTATTTTCAGAAGTTTCAAGATTTGGCGGCGATTTTATGTGTATTTGGCACAATGAAACAATAGGAAATTATGGAAAATGGAACGGGTGGAATGACGTTCTAGAATATACTTTAGGTTTAAGAAATAGAAAAGAATATGGAGCGTAAATTCATTATCACCGGTATGGTTTTGATATTAATTAGTATCATTTTAGGAGCGTTTGGGGCTCATTCATTAAAAGCACTGCTCGAAAATGATCCAGATGTTCTAAAAAAGATTAGTTCATTCGAAACAGGTGTTAGATATCAAATGTATTCTGGCTTATCTTTTTTAATCATAGGCTTAAATAAAGAAAAGTTTCAATTTTCACTAAAACCAGTGTTTTACTGCTGGCTTGTAGGAACTATTTTTTTCTCGGTTTCCATCTATTTTTTGACACTTCAAACAATATTGGGCGTATCTCTGAAGTTCTTAGGACCAATTACTCCTATTGGCGGATTACTGCTAATCATAGGCTGGGCGTTGTTATTCCTGAAATTTTTAAAGCAACCGACAACAACAACTATTCACAATCAACAGTCCACTACCCAATCCCAAACACCTAACTCCTAAAAAATGAAAATAACAATTCTTGGTTCAGGAACTTCTCAAGGTGTGCCAACGATAGCATGTGATTGTTATGTCTGCACTTCAAGTGATTCGAGGGACAAACGATTACGAAGTTCAATTATGATATCGCATCAAAATGAAAATTATGTGATTGACTCCGGTCCAGATTTTAGACAGCAGATGCTTCGGCATAATGTTAAATCATTAAGAGCAGTGCTTTTTACCCATGAACATAAAGATCATATTTCTGGCATGGATGACATTAGAGCTTTTAATTTTAGAGAGTCTCGCCACATGGAGATATTTTGCACCAAACGGGTAGAAGAAGCATTGCGAAGAGAGTTTCACTATATTTTCTCTTCCGTTGATTATCCTGGGTTACCAAAAGTTAACGTAAATGAAATTACTTCTGAAAAGTTTACATTACCTGGTGGTTTAGAGGTACAACCAATTGAAATCATGCATTATGTCATGCCTGTTTTGGGGTATCGAATAGGAGATTTTACATACATTACGGATGCAAAAACGATTTCAACAGAAGAAAAAATAAAATTAAAAGGTACTAAAACATTGATTGTAAATGCTCTTCATCAAAAGGTGCATATTTCTCATTTCAATTTACAAGAAGCATTAGCATTTATTGAGGAAATACAGCCCGAGAGAGCTTATTTAACCCATATTTCTCATTTATTTGGGACCCATGAAGAAATTGAAAAATTGTTGCCATCAAATGTTTTTGCGGCTTATGATGGATTGATTTTAGAGGTGAATTGAATAAATTAAATTAAAACGTATAACTTTATAAAAAAAATAACACAGGCATGGCAAACAATATTTTAGAAGGGAAAAGAGGAATCATTTTTGGCGCTTTAAATGAACAATCAATTGCATGGAAAGTGGCATTGCGAGCGCATGAAGAAGGTGCTAAATTTGTATTGTCAAATGCTCCAATCGCTATGAGAATGGGTGAAATCAATGATTTGGCTAAAATTACAGGAAGTCAAGTTGTTGCTGCAGATGCTTCGAGCGTTGAAGATTTAGACAATTTGGTTGAGCAATCAATGGAGATCTTAGGAGGTAAAATTGATTTTGTTTTACATTCGATTGGAATGTCACCTAATGTTAGAAAAGGAAAACATTATACTGAATCCGATTATAAGTTTTACCAGCAAACAATGGATGTTTCTGCGATATCATTGCATAAAACATTGGCATCATTGTACAAAAAAGAAGCATTAAATGAGTGGGCATCCGTTGTTGCTTTAACGTATATTGCGGCACAACGTATTTTCCCAGATTATAACGATATGGCTGATGCTAAATCACTTTTAGAATCTATAACGCGTTCATTCGGATATCATTATGGGATAAAAAACAAAGTCAGAGTAAATACTATTTCACAATCACCAACACCAACAACTGCTGGTCAAGGTGTGAAGGGGTTTGCTGAATTTATTAATTTTTCTGAACAAATGTCACCCCTAGGGAATGCGTCTGCAACTGCTTGTGCTGATTATTGTATTGCCATGTTTTCTGATTTGACCAAGTATGTGACTATGCAAAATCTTTTTCACGATGGTGGCTTTTCCAACACAGGAGTTACCAGAAATGTCATTGATATGTTTGGAGATAATAAATGACAAGTTTGAATTTTTGATGTTATGTTGAAGATTTCATTTAATTGCTTTCCTCCATTTTAATAATATGAATATACTTTTTTAAAACTCTTGACGTTTCAAATTCCTTTGATTAAGTAATTGGTTTTATTTATTATCATCCCCGGATGAATGAACTCCATCGACTTTTTATACAATATCTTTCTCAGATATACCCCATGATATCATAGCAAAGATACCCAACCCATTCCTTTATTAAATTATTCCATCCAAAAAGAGCGGTAAAATCAGGGACGAAATATTGATCCCAATAATAAGTTGATTTCGTTCCAGTTTGCAAATTAGTTGCATATGTATCACAGTGGAAGTTTATTTTATCAAAACAAGATTTTGCTCTTCTCATGTGAAATCCAGAAGTGATAAGGAGTCTCCTTTCTAAATGTGGATAGGAGTGTTCCAGTACTTTTTTTGTTTCTACTGCATTTTCACGTGTGTTACGAGAAGTAGTTTCAATCAAAATATCACCTTCAGGAAAACCCCACTCAACTAGCACTGCTTTTAATTGAATCGCCTCTTTTAATCCATGGTCAACAACATAGCCAGATGCACCTGAAATTAATATTTTCTTTATTTTTCCTTTTTTATAGAGTGTAATTGCTTGCCAAATTCTGTCCACATGAGATCCTGGAACTAGTACTTTTAAGTCATTATTATATTCAAACATTCCACCTAAAACAATTCCTACATCGTAGTTTTTTACATTTGCTATTTTTGTTCCATGAATTTCCCATTTTTTCATAAACTGAAGAAAAATGACGGTGTTCGAAAAAATAAGAAATAAAATGATAGAAGAAAATTTAAACCTTTTTTTCCATTTATCTTTCTTAATGAAAATAAATCCAGCCAGACTTAGAACGCACCAGGTACTAGGGTAAAGAAAAATTGTTATTATTTTTGATAATATAAAAAACATAGTTTTTCAAAAAAAAAGCTAATTTATTCATTAATCCTTTTGCAAGTCCTATTTTTGTCTAAAATATTTTAAAAAAATGATATTATTAATAAAAGATCAATTGAAAATTGACAAAATACTAGGAATTAAATATTCGGATATAAATGATTTTTTCGTTAGAATAGCTACCAATATACTGTTTGCAGTTATTATACTCGTAATTGGTTTTTGGATTGTGAAAATAGTTGTGAAAGCACTTAAAAAAATTCTAAGAAAAAGTAATACGGATGAAAGTTTGGTCACTTTCTTATCAAGTCTTTTAACAATAGTATTAAAGGTGCTTATTGTTGTGACAAGTATCACGCAATTAGGTATTGAAATGACATCGTTTGTTACTTTGTTAGGAGCAGCAGGATTAGCGGTTGGTCTAGCTTTTTCTGGGACATTGTCAAATTTTGCAGGAGGTGTAATGATTTTGATTTTCAAGCCATTTAAAGTGGGAGATTTTGTTTTGACGCAAGGAGAGCAGGGGATCGTGAAGCAAATTCTTATTTTTAACACTTATTTATCTACGAATGATAATAAAATCATTATTCTTCCGAATGGCCCAGTTGCAAATGGAAACATTATAAACTACACGAAGGCAGAACAAAGAAGAGTAGATTGGATATTTGGCATTTCCTATGGCGATGATTTGAAAACGGCAAAAGAATTAATTACAAAATTTATTGAAGAAGATCAAAAAATCCTGAAAGATCCATTACCATTTATTGGTATTGAATCCTTGACAAATACTGCAGTTAATATTAGCGTTAAAGCATGGGCTGCAACAACTGATTATTGGGATGTATACTATGCGATAAACGAAAGAGTGTATGCAGAGTTTGAACCCGCAGGTTTACATTTAGCGCATTCTAATTTTGTTACAAATAATCAAGTAATCGATCCAAAAGAATGAGCGGAAATAGGATACATCCATTAAATTTTGATCCAATAATTCTTGCCTACATAGAAGGGAACAATTTTGGTCGTTTACTTGAGATGAATTTCGAAATCTTTGCACCAGGTGAATTAGAATACAAAATTACAATTCTTGAAAAACACCTTGCGACTCCTTTTGCAGCGCATGGGGGAGTGGTTTCTGCTTTAATGGATTCAGTTCTTGGTATTTGTGCATTGTCTGCAGTATGCGCAGATGGATATGTAGTTTCCACCGTGGAGATGAAGCTGAATTTTTTAGTCCCAGTTCGAGTAAACGATCAATTGATAGGTAAACCTGCCCTACTGTCAAAAGGAAAAAGATTGATTGTTATTGAAGCTGAGATTGTAAATCAAGATGGGGTAATTGTGGCGAAAGGAATGGGGACATTTAATGCCTACCACAAAGAAAGAGCAGGGTATAAATGATTATTATTTTTAGTAAAATGAATTATATTGCTAATTTTGTACATAATTAAATAATTCATAACATGCTTTTATTTTTAAACGATATAGCCGGCTCCGAAGTATTAGTAATTTTAGTTTTTATTTTGATGTTTTTTGGATCAAAAAGTATTCCAGGTATTGCTAAAACTTTTGGAAAAACCATGTATGAAATAAAGCAAGCTTCATCTGATTTACAAAATGAAATTAAAAAATCTGGACTTGACATAAAAAAGGATTTAAATTTGACAAGCATCATTCAAGAAACGGTGGAAGAGGTGCAAAGACCTTTGGATCAGCAAATGGTTGAAATGGATGATATTGTCACTTACAATCCGCCAAGGAAAGAAATTCCTATAAGTGAAAATCAGGCAGAATTAACAACTAGTGAGATAATCGAAACGAAATCAATCACAGAAACAAATGATTCTGAAGTAGTTATAAGTCCCGTTGTAGAAAATAAAAACGAGGATAATACGGTTTTGTAATCAATCATTAATTAAATTTATTTCGAAGTGAAGTTGAAATGGTCTTTCCACAGAATTAGTTGTAAATTTTTCCGTAATCGCGTTTCGCTTTTTCAGCGAAAGAGAGTGTGAAGGAAAGTATTTAACACGGTTTTACGAAATAGAGTGAAGTGAAAAATTCCTTGGAAAGATCCTTGATTTTTGCTTACTTTTCATCAAGGAAAAGTGAGGAAATGAAAACAGAAGCAGATTTGAAGGTTATATGAGAGTAGTAGATTTTAAAGTAATTTTTCTAGCTCCCCACAACATTCGGGTTTGATCCTTCTCAACCTTTTTTCTCTTCATTCCTACCAAATGTTAATAACTCAGAAAAGGTAAATCAATCTCTTTGATATTACTTGCTGAAAAACAATAATTTACAAATTAGACCAACCTAGAATTAAATCACATAAACTCCCTATATTAACCTATCAATAGCTGCTATAAATAGATGGTTTAGCAGTCAATTTGATCAATTA
>CAMDAO010000010.1 GCA_945888595.1 Chryseobacterium gleum
CCAAATTATGTCTGGTCAAATGATCAATTCGGTGTAAGAGCAATTGATGAAATGGAAAATACCGTTACACGGAAATAATTTTAGAATTTTTAGACATAAAAAAAGCGCAGAATTTATAAATCTGCGCTTTTTTTGTTGCTATTTTTTTAATTTTTCGCCATTACTCTAGGAGCTGCAAGATTTACAATAAATTGATTACGCAGGTATTAACTGTATTGGGTGTCTGCTGTGAAAATAAATTACCAGCAAAACCAATTGCGATTAAAATAATTAACTTTTTAATAGTCATTCTTTAATTAATGTGATCGTACCAGTCATAACATCTTCTTTATCAGAACCCTCTCCGTTGAAAAAAATCATATAGTAATAGCTTGATACCGGCATTTCTTTTCCTTTATAAGTTCCATCCCAAGGTGCTAATGAATATTGTCCTTCTTTTGAACGATAGATCTCATTACCCCATCTATTATAAATTATCACAAAGTTTGATGGGTATTTCTCATCCAGTCCTATGATCTCCCAAGTGTCATTTTCTCCATCTCCTCCGGGTGTAAACGCTGTTGGAATAATGATATCACAAATCTCTTCAGTCACAGTAACTATTGCAGATGAAGGATTAGGACATGGTGCAACCGCCACAATTGCATAGGTATACACTCCTGAACCCAAAGGCTGTGGTGACCATGTACCTCCCATATCCGGCGTTCCTCCTAATTCAGTAAAAAGTGAAGTTGCTGTAACTGTTACATCAGAACAGATAAGCAAATCCCCATCAATACCCGCATTTGGAGGTGAACTTATTTCAATATTAAATGTCGCAATTGCATCGACTGCACATGGCGGACTAGCCGTAACTGTATAACTTATTATGGCTGTTCCTGAAACAAGAGCCGAAACGTTTCCAGAAGCATCAACAATTACAACTGATGTATTTGAAGATGTCCAGACACCACTAGCATCGCCATCTGATGCTAATATTGCAGTCCCTGCCTCACACAAAGCTGCACTTCCACTAATCGTCCCTGCATCTGGAACAGTTACTTCTGTAACAATAATATTTGCAAAAGCGTCAGCACAACCGGCAGCTGTTACTGTATAGGTATAGGTTCCAGGTAATAAAGTAGCCGGATCGTAGGTTCCCAAGTTTGCTCCTGTTAAGCCTCCAGACCATGTTCCTGTTGCTGCTGGAGTTCCACCCAATGAAGCAAATAAGTTGATCGGTGTGCCTGTTTCACATACTGATGCAGGTCCATTACTTCCAGCATTTGGAGCAGCTGACTCAGTTACCGTTACTGTTGCTGTCGCATCAGCACAACCCGCAGCTGTTACTGTATAGGTATAGGTTCCAGGTAAAAAAGTAGCAGGATCGTAGGTTCCCAAGTTTGCTCCTGTTAAGCCTCCAGACCATGTTCCTGTTGCTGCTGGGGTTCCACCCAATGAAGCAAATAAGTTGATCGGTGTGCCTGTTTCACATACTGATGCAGGTCCATTACTTCCAGCATTTGGAGGAGCCGTTTCTGTAACCGAAACTGTAGCGGTTGCATTTGGACACCCACCTGTTCCTACAACCGTGTAAGTATAAGTACCGGGGGTCATTGTCACAGGATTATAAGTACCAAGATATCCTCCAGTCGTGACTGATGGACCCGACCAAGTTCCCGTGGCTGCAGGAGTTCCACCCAATGAAGAATAGAGATTCGCAGAAGCGCTATTCGAACAGAAATTTGCAGAACCATTCGTTCCTGCGTTTGGTGGCGCAGTTACCGCAACGGTTGCAGAAGCACAGGTTGTTATTCCACATAAATTTTGATTAGCAACATAATAGGTGGTCAGTGAGCCGGGAGAAACAGTTATACTGGCACCTGTGCCGACTAAAGTTCCCCCACATGAACCTGAATACCATTTTGAAGATGATGTTCCACCTGTCGCTGTTAATGTGGTACTCCCACCGCTGCATATACTTGTGGTACCTGTTATTCCTGAAGGTGCAGGATTTACAGGATTGGTGATTTCAAAAGCACTGATGTAAATGTTCTGCTCCCTAGGATCACTTACACTTGTTAAAGCAGCCGGACTTGAGCCGCAACTTAATGTTGGCGGATGCCCCGTAGCACTTGAATATGTGATAACTATTAGTGCAACTGACGTAAAAGAAACATCTGCGGCATTGCTAGTATTACTCGACCCGCAGGAGGAAGTGCCAGTGAGTGTATTTCCCGCCAAGGTCGCATTTGCACAATTTTTAGTTATTGTAGGCGTCGCAGCTGTTGTCAGATCTGCTTCGTAACCTTGAATTGTTACCTGGTCAATAAAACGGTTAGTAGCAGCAACTCCACATACGTGCGAATTTAAACCCAATATACTAAAATTGACAGGGTATTCTGTAACAGCTCCACCACTTGCGTTTTTAAATGTTATAGTCATTGTTGCTGTGGATGTACAATTTGTCCAATCCACAACCATATCCATACCAAATCCGTAAGTTGCAGTGGCATTAGTATATCTGGGATACCCTCCAGTTTTCCATGGACCTCCTGACATGGTAACATCCGCATAAACACAACCAGAATAAGAAGTAAACTCCTGATTATCTGGATCGGATCGAAGATTCGTTGCAGTGAGTTGACCATTTGGCCAATTGGTTCCGCTGTAAAAGCTTATATACTCCTGGCTGAAAGAACTAGAACTAAAAATAAAAAGGGTAAATAAATTGAGAAAAAGCACTTTCTTCATAGTTGTTGTATTTATCATTTGTATTAATAATGATCTAGTTGATAACATAGTTTATCATATAAAAGTATAATTTAACAATAGAACGTAATGTCCATTCTAACAAAAAAAAATATAGACATAACATAAAAACACGAAAACTGCTCTTACTTTTTAATAACCAGCTTTTCAGTATATACTTTATCGCCCACAACAACTTTAATCAAAAAGATTCCTACTGAAAGATCACTCGTTTTAATCTTAAGCAGTGTAGAGCCCTGCACTTCAAATTTTTCATCAATAACAGGAATAACCAATTTCCCTATCGCATCAAAGATCTCCACCGTATAATTTTCTCGGTAATCATGCGCAATAACAAGATTAACATCATCATCCGTTGGATTCGGAAAGAGCTGTAGACCATTTGACAGATTCGTACATGGCCATTCTGTTGAGAGTACCCCCAATACTTCATTTGAACCATCATAATCTGTTTGGGAGAGACGGTAGTAAGACAAACCGCCTAGTGGTCGATCGTCAATTACATTATAGCTAGATAAAAAATTCGTTGAACCGGATCCCGAAACCTTTTTAATGATTTTAAAATTTAATCCATCTGAAGAACGTTCTATGTTAAAATAATCATTGTTTTGTTCCGAGAGGGTTACCCATTTTAATTGTGTAATATTTTCAGCACAAACAACATTGAATTCAAGCAATTCAATTGGTAAAATTGTAGCACAGCTGTTACTTCCACTAATACTTCCTATTGTTATGTGTTGCCTTCCAGGATCAGCGCAAGCAGACCTTGAACTAAGACAATTTGCTTGTCCACCGGTCGCACATGTATTTGGAGTTGGTGCCAACGACATAACATCAACAGTGGCTGCAGACGAATATGTTATTGTAATTACAGTTGGTGAGCCATTAATAGTGAAATTAACTGCCCCAGCAAGCCCATTACAAACTGCATTTCCAATAACAGTAACGGTTGCTGTTCCTGACCCCGAAATTGTCTGTTCAGTAGGTTGGACAGCGGCTGCCGAAACTGTACCATTATTGGTGTTAATAATGACCCTATCTGTCCAAGCACCTGAACAACCAAACGAATAGCAAGCTGAGTTACGATTGATATCAAAAATGGAAAATGTCGGATTTAATATTGCAGGATTGAATGTCAAAGTTACTGTTGTTGAGGTAGTTTTATTGACCCAATTATTATCTACCGACAAACCGGTTCCATTTGAGGGACTGTATGTAACACCTGCATCATCATATCTTGGGGCAGAGTTTTGAAAATTCGATCCTGCAACCTGAGTGCGCATAGAGCATGAAC
Organism: Chryseobacterium gleum; assembly: GCA_945888595.1. GTDB lineage: Bacteria > Bacteroidota > Bacteroidia > Flavobacteriales_D > Crocinitomicaceae > CAIUKX01. The sequence goes on from CAMDAO010000010.1 coordinate 4,046, forward strand.
CTACAGTTCTAGTAATATCAGTTGATCCTGTCGGCCAAGTATTAAAATCAAGACGAGCTAATTGCCCATTAACACTTAAAATCTGCACACTAAATAGTATCACTAATCCAAAATAATTCCTCATGTATATAGTTAATTTTTGTTATGCAAATGACCGAAAAAAGAGATATATTATATAATTATTTATATATACAATATATATATATATCGTTTTACCCTGTATAACAATATTAATACATTGTATATTTGTAATTGAATTGAAAGCAAAAATATTATGTATTTAAAGAGATCAGCGATTATTCTACTAAGTTTAGCCCCACTTTCTTTTATATCTCAAAAAACGCATTACCATGCCGAAAAGATCATTGATTGGGCCGAAAAACACAAGGATGAATTCCCAAAGCAATCTATTGATACCCTGGAACGAACTGAAAAAACTATTCGTACTGGGAATTACCTTGATCGTGCCATTCTACTTGATAAACTCACCTTTATGTACTTTTTTGACCTGTCAAACTATGATCTTGCCTTAAGAACAGCTCAAAGAATCGATTCTCTTGCCACTGTTTCCTGCGATAAAAGGATTAAGATCCTTTATTATGCAAACATGGGAATGCTCTACTATGAATCTAAAACAAGCATTCAAAAAGGATATGAGTACTTCCGAAAAGCCTACGAACTGAGTTTGAAAGAAAAATCCAATTTCCATATCGAATTCATCCTGAACAATTATGCGGTGAGCATAATGAACGAGACCAATTACCAGGAGGCTTTGGATAAATTTAGATTAGCTGACGAATATGCTAAGAAACATGGCGACAAAAGACAACAATCGATCATTCACGACAACATGGGGATCTGCTACCTTATTCAGAGAAAAATGAAAGAGGCAGAAACCTACCTCAACAGTTCATATCAAATCGCACAAAGATCGGAAGGAGCCGATGATGACGCTGAAAGAGCTTCATATCTTGCTAAGTTCTATCTAGATCAAAATGAATTGGACAAAGCGTATAGATTCGTTCAGCTTGCTCTCAAATATAAGTCTTCGATCAGGTCAATGCAGATAATTTCGTTTATCTATAAAACATATTCAGACATTGAAAAAAAGAAAAAGAACCTGATGGCTGCGCTAAATGCTATGGACACTTGTCTTATGTATCGGGATAGTATAGATTTCGTAAATATGTCCAAACAACTATTGGCGATCGAAAGCAACGTTCATATAAATGAAATTCAGTTTAAAAACAGGCTTGAAAACGAGAAAATGAACAGCATCAGAAAGACTGAGAATATACGCTATCTCTTAATTATACTGACCCTGATGGTAATTTCATTTTTAGCATTTACCTTGTTCCTTAGGCTAAGGAATAGATCTAGGCTTTCTCAGATAGAAAATGTTCGTGTAATACTTGAAAAAGAAAATTTAGAACTCGAATTATCAGCAAATGAAAGAGAAGTAACCGCCAAATCATTATACATATTTGAAAAGGACACCCTAATCAATAATATTTTGAATACACTCAAAAAGCTGGAAGCTAACTCGCAAGAAATTCAAAAAGATGAGATACAAAAAGCTATTAATGACCTAAAGTTTTCAGTTAACAATAAGAGCTGGGATGAATTCGAACTGCGATTCAAAAAGGTTCATCCAAATTTCTATCGCTCAATGGAAACAGATTTCCCAAGGTTAACAATTAATGAGAAGCGACTTTGTGCATTTCTAGCAATGGATATGACAACCAAAGACATATCGACCATCACTGGGCAGACGGCTCATAGTATCAATATCGCACGTTCACGAATGAGAAAGAAACTTGGGCTTACGAACGAAGAAATAAATTTATCGCAATTCCTCAGTCGTTTTAAATGATTATCTTTATGCTAATCCGCTTAAAGTCAACAAAGGTAGCAACTACAACGTGGATACTAAAATATTATAATTAAAACACAGAAAGGTCAAATAGCCACTCAACCATAAGATTAACTTAATTGAAAAACTCTTGGTTGATTTTAGGATTTTCAACAATAAAATCTGCAAAGCCTAATTTTTGTTCTGTTTTCATTCTTAAAGTTAATAAACAACCAAAAAAAGGATTAAAACTTAAATTAATTATTGACAATCAAATCATTAATATAATTTCATCCTTGAAACGGTCGTATTTATGTTAAAATTTAAGAAAAACCTTTGCGTTATAAATAAAAAAAAGAGGCTTCTCAATTATGTTTTGAGACAGCCTCTTTTTTATGAAATTATCTATTAATTCTTAACCAACATCTTAGGAGCTGCAGCTAAAATATCTTGGCTAGTTTCTGAAGCATATTGAGTAAAGTTTTTCACGAATTGTCCAGCTAAATTATTCGCTGTCTCATCATATGCACCTTTATCTGCCCATGTTCCTCTTGGGTTTAATATTTCAGCAGGAACACCTTCACATTCTGTAGGCATTGCTAAATCGAAAATGGGTAAAGTTTCATATTTTACCGCGTCTAATTTGCCTGTTAATGCTGCTGTGATCATAGCGCGCGTATACGAAAGTTTCATTCTACTTCCAACACCGTATGAACCGCCTGACCAACCTGTGTTAATCAACCAAACTTTAATGTCTGTTCCTTCTAATTTTTCCCCTAATAATTTTGCGTATTTTGCAGGGTGTAATGGTAAAAATGCTTTACCGAAACAAGCTGAGAAAGTCGTTGTAGGTTCAGTAATTCCCATTTCAGTTCCAGCTACTTTCGCCGTATATCCTGACATGAAATGATACATTGCTTGCTCTTTCGTTAATCTTGAAATTGGAGGTAACACACCAAAAGCATCCGCTGTCAAGAAGAAAATATTTTTTGGAGAAGTTCCTAGAGAAGGAACAACAATATTATCAATATAATTAATTGGGTATGAAACACGCGTGTTTTCCGTGATGGTATTGTCTTCATAATCTGGAGTAGAAGTACCTTCTTCAAAAACAATATTTTCTAAAATTGCTCCAAATTTGATGGCATCAAAAATTTGCGGTTCTTTTTCTCTGGATAAGTCAATTGTCTTAGCATAACAACCACCTTCAAAATTAAATACTGAATTATCAGACCAACCATGCTCGTCATCTCCGATTAATCGACGATTTGGATCAGAAGATAAGGTTGTTTTTCCAGTTCCTGAAAGTCCAAAGAAAACAGCAGTATCACCATCCGTACCGATATTTGCAGAACAATGCATCGAAAGAACATTTTTCTCATGCGGTAGAATGTAATTTAAAACAGAGAAAATTCCTTTTTTGATTTCTCCAGTATACCCTGTTCCACCAATAATGATCATTTTTTTGGTGAAATTTAAAATTGCAAAGTTATGTTGACGTGTTCCATCTTCTGCTGCAACAGCCATAAAGTCAGGTGCACATACGATATGCCATTCTGGTTCGAAAGTATCAATCTCAGCATCAGTTGGACGTAAAAACATGTTGTAAGCAAACATATTTGACCAAGGAGTTTCTGTAATTACTCGAATGTTTAAACGGAAATTTTGATCAGCACAAGCATAAGCATCACGTACATAAACATCTTTTCCTTTTAAATAGGTTTTCATTTTGCCGTAAATAGCATCAAATTTTTCAGGTGTAAATTTGAAATTGACATCACCCCACCAAACAGAAGTTTCTGTTTTCTCATCACACACTACAAAACGATCTTTTGGAGATCTCCCTGTAAACTCGCCTGTTTCAATTGCTAATGCTCCGTTATCTGTAAGCATCCCTTGACCATTAAGAATAGTATCTTCTACTAATTCAGCTGGTGATAGATTCCAAAATTCATTTTCTAACCCTTCTAAACCAATCGATTTATTCAAATCAGCATTTTTACCTTGTTTTCCAAAAATGTTCATACCTTAATATTTTGAAGCTTTCGCTTTTATTTTAAGGTGCAAAAGTACATCTTTTAAGATAAAAAAGCACGATTTAACGCAGATATTTACTCACAATTTGACTATCAAAATTGTTAATATATTAGCAAAAATAAAAAATAAAAATAGTTAACTACTTAATTTTAAATATATTATTAATTTATTTGTTAATTCTATATTAAATCCTTAAGTGCTTCGATTGCTGTTTTTATGTTGTTTCTAACATCTGAAATAGAAGCATTCATCATATAGCAGGGAGCTGTGATAATATTATATTTTTTGTCAATTTCGATCTCTCGAATGTTTTTCATTTCGCAATGAACGCCAATTTTTGAAAGTTCATCTGAAAAAGAGTGTATGTCATAAGGAGATGGTTCTTCTGCTGTTCCCATTGTCATTTTGACTTTTATAGCAGATCCTTGCAGCGCTTTAGCCACAACAATTGGACTAACACACAAAGCAACAATTGGTTTTCCTATGTTTATTAAATTTACAAGTAATAATTTTACTTCGGGGAGGATTGCTCCATCTGATCCATTAAATGCCCATTTTGTTAAACTTTTAGCATTTCCGAAACCACCAGGAATTACCAAAGCATCTAAATCAACAGGTTGAACATTTTTTATGTCTACTATTTCTCCTCTAGAAATGCGAGAAGCTTCTATTAACATATTTCGGGTTTCATTCATTTCTTCGCCAGTTGTGTGGTTGATTACATGATGCTGGTTGGCGTTTACACCTATACAAAAATATTCAAATCCTGCTTCTTCTATAGCCAACATTGTTAATACAGTTTCTTGGATTTCTGACCCGTCAAAAACGCCACATCCTGAAAGTAATATTCCGATTTTCATATTTTTTATTTTTTGAGTAGACCAAATTAATTATTCTTAAGTGATTATAAAAATCAAATTGCGTCTATTTAAAAATTAATTTTATTGTTGCATGCATATTAATTGATTTTGGGTAATTTTATCAAAAATTAGTTATCAAAAAAATGAAAAATACCGTTGTTCTCTTGTTAAGTGCGCTTGTTATTGCAAGCAGTTTTATTGGTTGTAAAAAAGGGGAAAATGACCCATTGTTATCACTTCGCAGCCGAAAATCTAGATTAGAAGGTAATTGGGTTATCGTAAAAGAAGAAGTGTCAGAAACGAATATAAATGGATCTACCACTGAGGCTATACAGTCTGTCTATGATGGTGAAATGAAAGTTACTACTTCAACAACGACAGTTGGAACTATAGCAACAACGGTGATTGATACCGTTAAATACACCTTTAATTTCGATATTAAAAAAGATGGGAATTATAAAATGATCGCTGCAAATGAGAATAAAATTGATATTGTCACAACGGAAGGTACATGGCTTTTTCTAGGGAAAAGTAAGTTGAATGGCTTAAAGAACAAGGAGGCAATTTTACTAACAACTAGTAAACAGGTCGTTTCTTCAAATCCAGTCGCAAATTCAGTGAATTATGAGAATTTAAATGGGTTAACCATTGTAATTGATGCGTTGAAAAACAAAGAAATGATGACAATTGTGGAAGAAAATAGTAGCAATGAAGACGGTTTAACTTCGTCTAAGAAACTCACAAAAACAACCTACAGCCATCCTTAAAATGATGATTTTAAAATAATTAAGTAAACCGAAATGAGAAATGATTTCGGTTTTTTTATTCGAAAATATATTTAATTTTTTCTGGCCAACCTGCTAGCGTTAAATAAATCTCACTTCCTTTTGACTTTTTAATGGAAAGATCAGAAATATCAATGGTGATTGTTTCAAATGTTACTTTTTTACAATCATCATTGGTTGTTGTATCGATTAATTCAATGAAGCGAATAGGTGGCATTGACTTCGCTATTGATGCACTTCCGATCATTTGAAAATCGTGCTCGATGCATCCACCAGTATATTTGATATCAAGTGTTAGTAGATTGGCAGATAGTTTCACAGACATAATTTGTAGCGGTTTTGAAATTGTCGCTGATCGCCCTATTTTTGCTATGACAATTTTTTTCGGGGTTATTGTGGCGCTCTCTTTTTGAATTTTTGATTCAGAAATTAGCTGTTTCTCAGAGGCGCAACTAGCAGCTAAGAAAAGGAAGAAATAGAAATTTTTCATCGGTAGATTATTTGTTTTTTAATTGTCACATGCATACGCGCCTTCATTTTCATTTCATCAAATGGATTCTGTGAATTTGTAATCAAATATAATACCATTCATTAAAATTAAACCATATTTATACATGAATTATGCGATTTATTTTAAGTGGACGATGTATCAATTTCTAGGATGTCAATTTACTATCCTATTTATTTCATTAACTTTGCACCATGAAAACAAAGACGCTAAAAAAGAATAAAGTAAATGTCATCACTTTAGGTTGCTCTAAAAACACATTCGATTCTGAAGTGTTAATGGCTCAGTTGAATGCGAATAAATTTGACGTTGAGCATGAGTCAACATCTGATGATGCCGAAATTGTGATCATCAACACCTGCGGTTTTATTGATAATGCGAAGCAGGAATCAATCGATATGATTATTCAATATGTGGATGCCAAAGCGGAGGGGTTAGTTGAAAAAGTTTTTGTTACGGGTTGTTTATCTGAAAGATATAGAGCCGATTTAGAAGGAGAATTTCCAGAAGTTGATGCTTTTTTTGGTACGCGTGAATTACCTCGTTTACTAAAAACATTAAAAGCAGATTATAAGCATGAACTAGTGGGAGAGCGATTACTTACAACGCCATCTCATTATGCTTATTTTAAAATTGCTGAAGGATGTGATCGTCCTTGTTCATTTTGTGCGATTCCTATTATGCGTGGAAAACATATTTCTACGCCAATAGAAGATTTAATTACTAGCGCTAAAAGTCTGGCCGCAAAAGGGGTGAAAGAACTGATGCTTATTGCGCAAGATTTGACGTATTATGGTTTAGATATTTATAAAAAAAGAAACTTAGCTGAATTAGTTGAACGTTTATCAGAAGTGGAAGGAATTGATTGGATTCGATTGCATTATGCGTTTCCAGCAGGTTTTCCAATGGATGTTTTAGAGGTAATGAATGCAAAAGTGAACGTGTGTAATTATCTAGATATTCCATTGCAACATGGGTCTACTAAAATTTTGCAAGCGATGCGACGAGGTATTACGCGAGAAAAGACGGAAGAATTAGTTGCGAACATACGTGAAAAGGTTCCGGGTATTACCTTACGAACAACTTTGATTGCTGGATATCCAGGTGAAACAGAAGAAGATTTTCAGGAAATGTACGATTTTGTTGAACGAAGTCGTTTTGATCGATTAGGAATATTTACCTATTCTCACGAAGAAAATACGCATGCGCATGAATTTGAAGATGATGTTCCTGCAAAAGTAAAACAAGAAAGAGCGGATAAAATAATGGAGTTGCAGTCTGGAATTAGTTTTGAACTCAATCAATTAAAAATTGGCAGGGAATATAAAGTTTTATTTGATCGAATAGAAGGTGACTATTTTATAGGAAGAACAGAATTCGATTCGCCAGATGTAGACAACGAAGTGTTGGTTTTGAAATCTAGCGGATATGTTAGAATCGGTGACTTTGCTAATGTGTGCATTACCAGTGCTGATCATTATGATTTATTTGGTGAAATTGTTGGATAAGACGGAATAAATCGCTCCGCTGAAAGATAAAAGAATCAAGAATGTGTCACTTTTTGCTACTTTTTGACAATGCTTTATTCTTATAATCGTGTATATTTTAGTCTAGAGAAAATCACTTTATATTTCTTGGATGAAATGAAATAATGGCATCTCTCAAAAAACGTTGATCCAAATGCGCGTATATTTCCGTCGTAGTAATGGATTCGTGCCCCAACATTTCTTGCACTGCTCTCAAATTTGCTCCTCCTTCAATCATATGTGTGGCAAACGAATGCCTAAAAGTATGCGGGGAAATAGATTTTGTTAGCTGAATCGCTTTTGCTAACTCTTTGATAATTGTAAAAATCATCACACGAGTCAATTGAGCACCTCTTCGATTCAGAAATACGATGTTTTCGTTTCCTGGCTTGATACTTTGGTGGCGACGCACGTGGTCATTGTAAATTCCAATTTCATGTTCAACACTCTCACTTACCGGTACCAATCTTTCTTTATTTCCTTTCCCAATCACGCGAATAAATCCTTCTTCAAAATACAATTGAGAAAATTTTAAGTTAATTAACTCAGATACACGCAGTCCGCAGCTATATAAAGTTTCAATAATTGCTTTGTTTCGATGTGCCTCCAATTTACTCATATCGATTGCCGCGATCAATTCATCGATTTCTTCAATGGATAATACTTGAGGTAGTTTTCGCCCGAGTCTGGGCATTTCTAATAATTCGCTTGGATCATCCAGAATAATATTTTCGAGCATCAAAAATCCAAAAAATTGTTTAACACCACTAATAATGCGAGCTTGACTTCGGGCACTTAGTCCCAAATCATACAAATCAGTGATAAATCCTTTTAAATGATCAAATGTTAAATCAGTTACTTCTAAATTTTGTCCTATTGAAAAATCAGCTAATTTGGCCACATCGTTTTGATATGCGAAAATAGAATTTTCAGCTAATCCCTTTTCAATTTTTAAAAATGAAACAAAATGCTTAATATAGCGCTCCCAAGTAGACATGAATATGAAAATTTTAATAATTAACGGCCCAAATTTAAACTTGCTAGGCAAACGTGATCCACAAATATATGGTAATGAATCATTCGAATTATATTTAGAGGAATTAAAATTGAGGACTTCTGTACATTTAGATTATTTTCAATCCAATAGTGAAGGGGAAATCATCAATTGTCTGCAAAGTTCTGCGCATGACGGGATTGTTTTAAATGCTGGGGGATATACGCATACAAGTGTATCGATTAGAGATTGTATTGAAGCAATTCAGGTACCTGTCGTTGAAGTCCATATTTCCAATATTTCTGCGAGAGAAGAATTTCGGCATACTTCATTGATTTCGCCAGTCGCTGCAGGTTGTATTTTTGGTTTCGGAATGAAAAGTTATGAATTAGCTGTTCGATTTTTTGAGGACAAATAATTTTCATATAGAAGATACCAGCTGTCAATTTAATTCAAAACAGACAGAGGATACTACTTTAATTTAGTCAAAAAATCGCTGGTTTAAATCTTTAAATTTTGTAATTCCTTTAAAGTAATACGCCCAAAGTATATTTGCTTTATACAGACCTGTTGCATTAAATTTTGTACTTTTTCTTTTTATTTCTTTTCGTTGGTTTAACAAAATTCGCAATCGATAATACATCGCCATATGTGCATTAAAGACACTTAAAAAATTTCTAAATTCCCCTCTCACTGCAAATCGAACGGCAGCTAATCCGTCGAAAAGCATTCGATTAAGAAGTTTAAAAAATAGTATTCCTTCATGGTTTTTAACAATCATAAAAAGGCTATTTCTAAAATTTAGATATAATTTTTTAGGGGAAGAGTAGGAGAGGGTCCCTCCACCGACATGGAATAGTTGAGATTTTGGCACCACCACAAATCGATATCCTTGCTTTTTTAATCGCCAGCACATATCAATTTCCTCCATGTGAGCAAAGAAATATTCGTCTAAGCCGCCACCTTCATGGTATAATTTTGATCGAATTAATAAAGCAGCTCCTGTCGCCCAAAATATTTCTGTTTCACCATCATATTGGCCAGAATCTGTTTCAAATTGATCAAAAATTCTTCCTCTGCAAAACGGGAAATAGTTTTTATCTAAATACCCTCCTGACGCTCCAGCATGTTCAAATAAGTCCTTATTTTGATACGAGAGAATTTTAGGTTGACAACCAGCAATGGTTGGGTCGGTCATTACTTCTAGCAAGGGTTCAACCCAATTGGGTGTCACTTCAATATCACTGTTTAATAATAAATAAAATTCAGCTTCAACAAATTTTAGAGCATCATTATACCCTTTTGCAAATCCTCCATTTTCTTGATTTTGAATAATCTCAACAGTAGGAAAATTAGTTCGGACGTATTCTATGGAATCATCGGTTGAAGCATTGTCAGCCAAAATAATTCGGTAGGTTCCAGAATATAAAACTACTTTTTCAAGAAAATTTTCTAGATGACTTTTCCCATTCCAATTTAAAATTACTATCGCTACGTTGTTCAAAAGTTTGAAAATAAGTTAAGCAATAAAAACACATGTTTTTCGATGCATTTTCATTTATTAATATTGTTTGAAATTACTATTACTGTTTCCTCCAAATGTGGACTGAACATTTTGATTTGGGTCATCAATCGTCCCATTATTTGTATTTCGCTTGTTTAACACCAATTGCCAAGAAGGATTTTTTAACTCTCCAATCATATCCGAATGCAGCAAACGGTAGCCATTGTTCACTAAATCAGGGTTGTAAAAAATAAATCGTTTATTACTAAATTTCCCAATTTTATTGTATTGCCATATTTCATAAGGGTATTCATTCGACGAAACATCTTTTTGAATAGCCGTTGTTGGCGCTCCATATTGCAGATAAACCCTTCCTCTATCTGTTTCGTAGCCCGCTTGAAAATTATTTGAATATAACTCTTCAACTACGTGAACTTGATTTTTGTATTTCATCCACGCCTCATAATAACCCGACCCAGCTGTAAGAATCCAATATCCTTGAATATGTTTTCTTGCCAGTTCTTTGTCTTTCGATTTTAAGAGGGTGAGGATGCTTTTTATTTCAACGGATCGTGAAATAGGAATTAAACTAGCCAAATAATAAGCGAGACTATCATCTGTGATCGAAGCTTGGAAGGCAGGATCGACAAGTAAAGTGCTTTGATCTGCAGAAAATTGAGCATCATTACTGCGTTCAAATTCATATGTTTTTTTTGTTAATTCATTCAAATCTCGCGAAAGAACAGCGATGTCTAATGTATATTTACCTGTATATAAATCGGTAATATCAATCGCTCTGATAATTGGAACGACTTCATTTGATTTATGACGAGTTGACTGCGTAAAGTCTGTCATTTCCTTCCCTGTTATTACATTTGTAATCGTCTGTTTTATAGCAAAAACACTATCTTTCAGTTGAAGAGAATTATAAATTTCAAAGTAAACAGGCAGAGTAGATATCTCTGTTGGATAAAAAGTTGAAATTCTTGGAATGATGTTATAGCCTGATTTAAAAAACACAGAACTATTATCTCCCTTTGTAACAGACTCAGCAATTTGAATATCAGAAATATAAATATTTTTCGAATTGTTTTCTACCACAATTGGTTTTGAAGCTTTTACACTTTCACCAAATGCGTTTAAATCATCTAATTCAATTTCCAAAGAATACACCCCTGCATTTAAAACAAATCGCCGTAGGTCATAAAAATCCTCTATTATACTGTCTTTCATCAAAGGACTTTGCAGTCTGTATGCATCTTTAGCTACAATTGAATCTCCTTTTTTTATTGCCATTCGCACAGCAACTTCACTAATCAAACCATTATCTTGCCCTTTGTATTTTATAGAATAACCAACAAATTGAAGTTGTATTTCCACATAATCACCTATTCCAGGGGCGTAAAATTGTTTATCATCTAGATAAGCTCGAATTTTTTGAGTCTGTCCAAAACTAATTAGCGAACAAAACAAAGTGATTATAATGAGAATTTTATTCATTTCTATCTTTTTTGAAATGTAAAGTTACAAAACCAATTTACGCAAATAACATTTTTATTAATATTTGACAAATGGGCGCTATTTAGATTTAAACGAGCTTGAAATGAGAATAAATTGTTTATCATAGAAGCTTCTGAAAATAAAATTATTTTTTTTCATCAAAACACTTGCTAATACTTAAAGATTTACTAATTTTGCACCTCCGGAGAGATGGCAGAGCGGTTGAATGCACCGGTCTTGAAAACCGGCGTACTGTGAGGTATCGGGGGTTCGAATCCCTCTCTCTCCGCTGAAAAGGTTTGAAGTTTGCTTCAAACCTTTTTTATTTTAGCGGAATTATTTTGAAAATTCTGGGAATGCAGGATCAAACGGATCAAGTCGAATTGTTGTGGACAAATTAAAAATATTATTCCATTATAAATTATAAAAAAGACCATCGATTTTGCTTCGATTATCATTCCCTCACTTTTCCTTGATGAAGAGAAAATGTAATTTTCGAAGAAGAACAAATACTATTTGTGAAGACTGAACGTTAGTGAAAGGATCGGTAGTGCAGGAGGTAAGCAAAAATCAAGGACATTTTAAGGAAGTTTCTACTCTTTCGAAAGTTGTACTTTCTCTCTCTGCGTAAAACCGCACGTAAATACTCTTCTTCATTCCTTGCTCTATCGTTTAGTCTTCAAAAGAGATGCTTTTTCTTTTTCGCTGAAAAAGCGAAACGCAATTACGAAGAAATTTACAGCTACTTCTTTAAAATATCCAAACTTTCAAGCTTCACAAGTATTCATTATTCATTCAAAAAATCAATATACTAGAATTTCCCCACAAGTTTTAGGTTTGATCCCAATTTTTTTGGTGTGGTGCTAAAAAAAAACGTATCTACATTCGGATATTTACGGATAAATACGGATATTTTATTTGTTTGAATTGGATATATTTTCGTATATTTACGAATAAATACGGATATTTTATGAGTTTAGTAATACATACATTGAAACTTGATTTGGGCATGAAACTCATGACTGAATTAAGTAAAATAGACAGATTTGATGCTTCCTGGGCAACTATTGAAAAGCGTGAAGGCGCTTCTTTGAAACAATTAAAATCCATTGCCACGGTAAGAAGTGTAGGGGCTTCAACCAGGATTGAGGGTTCAAAGATGACGGATGATGAAGTAGCCGTTTTGATTGAAAAATTGTCTATTTCCAAATTAGAAGAAAGAGACGAGCAAGAAGTAATCGGTTATTTTGAAGCCTTAGATACGATCGCTGAAAACTATGAATCCATCAGTATTTCTGAAAGCCAAATAAAAAACGTACATAAAATATTGATGCTGCATGGTGATAAAGATGCCTGGCATAGAGGAAACTACAAACAAGTAAGTAATGCCGTAGAAGCTAATTTGGTTGATGGTACGAAGCAAATTGTATTTAGAACTGCTGAACCAGGATTAGAAACACAGGATGCCATGATGCAATTGTTTGAATGGTATCATTCAGATAAGGAAACAATTCCTTTGGTTAAGGCAGCTTTGTTTGTTTACGAATTTTTAAGTATCCATCCATTTCAAGATGGCAATGGAAGATTAAGCAGATTACTTGGTAGTTTACTGCTCTTGAAAAATGGGTATTCATGGATTCAATATGTCAGTTTTGAACATGAAATTGAAAGTAGAAAATCGGAGTATTACAAAGTGCTCATACAAACGCAGCGAAACAGGCCAGGTGAAAATGTTACGGACTGGCTAACTTTTTTTATCAGTTGTTTGATAAATATTCAGGAGCAGTTGCTGGTTAAATTAGAAGAAAGCAGAACAGAACAGCCCGTTTCACAACGAGAGAAGCGCATCTTATTCTTTATACAAAACCACGCAGGATGTGGGTCTAGTGACATAGCTAAGAAACTTGACATGGCTTTGCCAACCGTAAAGAAATCTTTGGCTGAATTAGTTTTAAAAGGAGCCATAACCAAAGAAGGACAGGGTAAATCGACAGGGTATTTTGTAGTTTGATAAGATAGATTTTAATTGAAGTTTTTTGAAATGAAAATAAATCAAAAATTTGTTTAGGTTCGGGATTCTTTGTAAATTTAAACCTTTGCAAGAGGGAATTTGGCATTAACGGTCGCCCTGCCTAAAACCATTTTGCAACTTGTGACGTTGACGCGTCACGAACAATGACAAATAATTGATAATCAGTAAAATAGTATATTCGGTGTGAGAGCCTCTCTCTCCGCTGAAAAGGTTTGAAGTTTGCTTCAAACCTTTTTTATTTTAGAGCAATTATTTTGAAAATTCTGGGAATATACTATTTTCAAACAAGTTTTAGCCTTCTGATGCGCTGCTTAATCTATTTTATCCTTACATTTGTTTAGAATTATTCTAAATAAAATGAATCAAGAGAAAGTAGATACTTTTTGTAAGACAAAAATTCTTGAGAGGGAGGTCAACTGCCAATTAAAGAAAAAATGTTGCAAGAAATATAAAAAGTTTGGTGTTTATTGTAAGAAATGTCCGAAAGTATAGAAACTCTATAAAATCAAAATAGTTTAAAAATAGTTTCTCTATTTTTGTGTGAAAATATACCAATCTATTATGGCAAAGAAAGAAAGAATCAACGTTGTATATTCTACCAATCCGAATTTCAATTACCAAAACGATGAAGATGAAAATGTTTCGACACTGCCTAAAAATCAGCAAAAAATGTATGTGTCAATTGATCGAAAACAACGCGCAGGTAAGGAAGTGACGCTCATAGAAGGTTTTATTGGTTCAGATGATGATTTAAAGGATTTAGGGAAATTACTTAAAACCAAATGTGGTGGGGGAGGAACTGCAAAAGATGGAGAGATTATCGTTCAAGGAAATTTTAAAGATAAGATTTTTGACCTACTCGTGAAAGAAGGGTATACATCGACCAAGAAAAAAGGAGGGAATTGATTTGTTTGGATTATAGATTATAGATTACAAATTGCAGATTACAGATTATAGATTGCAGATTACAGATTTCAAATTGCAGATTATAGATTTGATCAAAAAAAAGAGGCTCCTGTAGAAAGCCTCTTTAAATAATCATTAACCTGTAGATGTTAATTTTGATTCTTTATTTGTGAACGAAAGATTAAATAAAAGGTTACATGTTTTGATGTATTTATTGAATTTTTAGAAGGGAAGACCAATCTGGTAATTACTAGTAAAAGGTAGTTTAAATATACTGGAGAAGTGATCCATTCTCTTCTAGTGAAATATCTGGTTATAGAGTGATTCTACCGTCTATTTTAGTTCGTATTTATTGATAACCAGATCATCAACAAGAATTCGCTTTTTTCCTCGGTGCCATACGTAGACTTTCAAATTATCATCCGTTGTTCGAACTTCTGGCGTTAAATAATCAAATTGAATCGTATTCCATGCATTAAAATTTAGTTGATCTTTTTTTAATTCGTAGGTAAAATATTTATACGTCAGTCCTTTGTGGTGAAAGGTAGCAACCATAAGTGGCAGTTCTTCATCATACTCTTTTGGGATAAAAATCCGTGCTGAAATTTTTATCCAAGCATGATCTTTTTGAGTAATTTGGGAATATTTTAGATCTGGACCTGGAGAGAAAGTGTTTTTTTTATCTAATACAAATGCTTTTGTGTCAGTAATTGTGTCAAATGAGTTTTTGTATATGATTGTTGAACGATAGTCTTTTTCATTCATTAATTTTTCAAATCCATCTACACTTCGATCGACCAAAAGTAGTTTTTCATTTTTTTGGTCTTTTTTTATTTGTCCAAATATCGCAAAATAATATGCTTTGGTCATTCTTTCTTTGCTGATGATACCATTTTCAAATTGCCATGTTTGAAACAAATTAAGAAGTAGTAAAAATCCTATAATTGGATAATAGATTCGTTTTTTTTGTTTTGATTGACTTATTTTTTCAATGAGAAAACCTAAAGGTATTGCCAGTAAGGAATATATCGAAACTAAAGAACGTGAGCTGAAACTTCCTCCAGCATACCACCAGTTTGACCAGCTGGAGCAGATATAAATAGCGAGTACAACGAATGAAAAAATGAGGAGCGAAAGAACTTTATTTTTTAGGTATAAATAGTACATTCCTAGGAAAGAAAAAAGCATTAATGGCGTATAAATAAACCAACCTTTTCGAAAACTACATAGGAATTCATAGGTGTGAGGAAAGAAAAAATCAAAACCTTCACCTGGGTTGGTGTATGAATAAAACAGATAATTCCCTGAAACCGATTTCCAATATAGAAGTTGAGGAAGTAATACAATAAACACACAAATGGAAGCGATGACTGCATGAAGGAAATGTGATTTTAGTAGTTTTAATTTTGATGTAAAATAATTTTCACTTGAATTACTCCAGAGAAGCGGTGTTAGAATGCAAATCGCTTCCGATGGTCTTACTAAAGTTATTAAGCCAACTATTAGCCCTACGATGATGCTGTTTTTTAATTTAAAATCTTGATACCATTTGATCGTAAAATAAATCAAAATGGAATACAACATAAAAAGAAAGTTATGCGATAAAAGTGTTCCGTCAAAGATGGTTAATTGAAAATAATTTGTCCCTAAGAATATCAGAATCAGCACAATACTTACAGTTTTTTGATCGAAAAAATGCTTTAAAATCCTAGAAAAATAGATTAATCCAATGATTGCATAGATTAATCCTCCTATGGTAATGGAAAATTGATAAGGAAGCGAAAGTCCGTCTGCTGGAAATCCCAATGGTTCTGCCATAAAATGAGCGACAAAGAAAAAAGGAGCATATAAAAAGGACATTCCCATACTATATTTCATGACCCAATTTCCATTTTCAATTTGTATTGCTTGATACAAGGTTGATGTTGGTTCGTATTTGTCTAACAGATGTGTCAGCCATTCTTGGTGTTGCAGTGCAATATCATGGTGAATAAAGTAGGAGGGAAGATACAGATAATAACCAAAAACATCCCACGTGAGCATGTTTGTTGGTGGAATTGTAAATCGAAATAAGAGTAGCACACAGCAAAGGAAAAATAAAAGATGCTTGTATGAATATGTGTATTTCATTGTTTTTTTCTTTGCTATTTGGTATTGTCAATGCTATAAAAGTACTAATAATTGTAGAAAATGTACGGAGTCACCGATTTTCAGTTTAAAAAACATTTTTCCAATTAAATAAATAATAAACAGTTTGAATTTCCTAAATTTTGTAATGATTTTTCTAATTAACAATCTCATCTGAAAAAGTATTTTTATTAAATAAAAAACCAAAACAATCCTGTCTTATTTTTGCTTCATGGTAAACTTTGAATCCATACGAGCTTTAATAAATTTGATGGATGATCCAGATGAGAATATTTATTCGCATGTGCATGATCGTTTGTTGAGTTATGGGGCCGATGCAATTCCTTTTTTAGAAAATTCTTGGGAAGATCAAGATTTTGGCTTATTATTTCAAAGTAGAATTGAAACCATTATTCATGAAATTCAATTCGAGGAAATTAGGCGGAAATTGACAAATTGGATTGCTTCCTCCGATAAAGATTTACTGACAGGTTCAATTATTATTGCAAAATATCAATATCCAGGTTTAGATGAATCTGCTATCCGCAGCCAAATTGAAACTATTCAAAAAGATGTTTGGCTCGAGATTAACCAGAAACAAACCGCTTTAGAAAAAGTTCGAATTATCAATAAAGTGTTTTTTGGACTACATCATTTTCAAGGAAATGCCAAAACATTCCATTCTCCGTTAAATTCTTATATCAATACCGTACTTGAAACGAAAAAAGGAAATCCCTTGAGTTTAAGTATTATCTACAGTATTATCGCTCAAAATTTAGGGATGCCTATTTATGGAATCAATCTACCCAATCATTTCATATTAGCCTATATGGATGAATTTGCGGTGAATCAATACATTCCTGATTCAAATACGCACGGGGTTTTGTTTTATATTAATGCTTTTTCAAAAGGCAGTATCTTCGACCAAGATGAAATAAAAGAATTTTTAGATGGGATAAATCAACCTTATTTAAGAGATTATTTTGAACCTTGCTCGAACACAGCAATTATCAACAGAATGATAACGAATTTAATATCTTCTTTTCAAGAAGTAGGGAATTCTGAAAAAGTCAATGAATTAATTGAATTACGGGGGTTGTTTTGAGTTTTTAACCACAGAGTATACAGAGTTCAAAATAGGGAGTTTCACAGATTTCTTTATTTGTACTACAAAAAAACTCTGTGGCACTTTGTGCCAAAAACTCTGTGTACTCTGTGGTTAAGAAAAAAAATCACTTAATCTCAAATTCCAAATTAAATTTCTTTAATTCCTTAAATAATTGATCGCTTGGATCTACATAGATGCTTTTTGAAGGCATTTTTATTTCCAGATCATTCAAACCATCGAAAACAGTGAAATGCAAAGAACATTTTCCTTCATGCTCTAAGAACAACTTGTTTAAATCAGAAATTAAAATTTGGTCAATGACCTTGGTATTTATTTTAATGTGAATACTTTTAGCTCTTTGCTCTCTCAGGTTTTGCAACATGTCAATCGCACCTATGTTAAACTCTAATTCATATCTTTTATGAGGTATTTCTATGCGACCTTTTATTGCGATGAAAGCACCTGGCGTTAGAAAGTGTTTATATTTCAAATAATTTTCCCTCCAAAGAAAAATTTTGAATGAATCCGTGTAATCTTCAATCGTAAGTGTACCGTATGCTTCTCCTTTTTTGGTGAATTTATGTTCGGCATCTGATACGGTTGCAGCGATCAATAAATCTTTATTTTTATGTGCCTCAAGGTCCGCAAGCATTGCTACATTTCCATTACAAAAGGAATCTATTTCCACTCTAAAATCATCTAATGGATGACCAGAAATAAAAATTCCGATGACCTCTTTTTCACGATTGAGTTTATAGACACTTCCCCATTCTTCTGCTTTTGGAATTTCTGGCTCAGGCATTTTAGTTCCTGTTGAATCCCCAAAAAGAATTCCTTGGGATGAGTTTTCACTTTCTTGGAAACTAGCTCCAAATTTGATTACATTTTCAAGGAAAAGTCTGCCGTTGTTATCTTCTTTAAAATATTGCGCTCGGTGAATAGTATTGAAAGAGTCAAAGCCTCCACTATAGGCTAAACTCTCAAACGTTCTTTTTGTGCATAGGCGAAGATTACTTCTTTTTGCAAAATCAAAAACGGAGGTGTATTGTCCGTTTTCTTTTCTTTCATTAATTACAGCATCAACAGGCGCGCTTCCCATACCTCTTATAGCGCCCAAACCAAAACGAATCGCTCCTTCCTTATTTACAGTGAATTGGTAGTTTGACTCGTTCACATCTGGACCAAGAACGGGAACTCCCATACGTTTACATTCTTCCATGAAAAATGAAACTTGCTTGATGTCATTCATGTTGTTACTCAGCACAGAAGCCATATATTCAGCCGGATGATTTGCTTTTAGATAGGCTGTTTGATAGGCAATCCAAGCATAACAGGTCGAATGAGATTTGTTAAATGCATACGACGCAAATGCTTCCCAATCTTTCCAAATCTTCTCTAATTTTTCAGCAGAATGACCTTTTTCACCTCCTTTTAGAATAAAAGCTGGTTTCATTTTATCAAGAATATCGATCTGCTTTTTCCCCATTGCTTTCCGCAAGGTATCAGCATCACCTTTTGAAAATCCTGCTAATTTTTGAGAGAGCAACATTACTTGCTCTTGATACACAGTAATACCGTATGTTTCTTTCAAGTATACCTCGCAATCATCTAAATCGTAGATAATTGGTTCGGTTCCATGTTTACGTTTTATGAAAGAGGGGATGTAAGCAATTGGACCTGGGCGGTACAAGGCATTCATGGCTATTAAATCGGCAAAAACGGTCGGCTTTAATTCACGTAAGTATTTTTGCATCCCAGGAGATTCATATTGGAAGATACCAACGGTTTCACCTTTTTGGAAAAGTTCGTATGTTTTTTCATCGTCAACGGGGAAATTGTCAGGATCTAATTCGATTCCAACTCTTTCTCTTACATTATTAACGGCATGTTTTATTAAGGTCAACGTTTTCAACCCCAAGAAATCCATTTTTAGTAAACCGGCAGATTCAGCAACAGAATTGTCATATTGCGTACAATACATATCTGAATCTTTTGCCAAAGCAACGGGAACATAATTGGTGATATCTCCAGGAGTAATGATGACGCCACAAGCATGAATACCAGTATTTCTGACGCTTCCTTCAATTTTTCGAGCTTGATTTAAAACTCTACTGACGAGGTCGTTTCCTTTCGAAATAGCTTTTAATTCATTGACTTTATTAATTTCTTCTTGGTTGTTGTTGAAGCGCTCTGCAATTTCGAGATCTGAAGATTTGAACAATTTTGCCAATGAAATGTCGGGCACTAATTTCGCTAATCGATCTGCTTCAGATAAAGGTAAATCCATCACCCGTGAAGCATCTCTAATCGCCGATTTCGCAGCCATTGTGCCATAGGTAATAATTTGAGCAACCTGATTCGCCCCATATTTATTTATGACCCATTCGATTACACGGCCACGACCCTCGTCATCAAAATCGATATCGATATCTGGCATGGAAACACGGTCGGGATTCAAGAAACGCTCAAAAAGTAAATCGTACCGAATGGGATCAACATTGGTAATTCCTGTACAATATGCTACGACAGAACCCGCTGCAGAACCCCTTCCTGGTCCAACGGAAACACCCATATCTCTGGCAGCTTGACAAAAATCTTGCACAATTAAGAAGTATCCCGGATATCCAGTTTTGACAACGGTTGCTAATTCAAATTCAATTCTGTCACGTATTTCTTCTGTTATTTCAGGATATCGTTTCGCTGCTCCCTCGTATGTTAAATGTCTTAAATAACTATTTTCACCTCTTTTTCCACCATCTTCAGCATCTTCTGGCTCAATAAATTCTTCTGGAATATCATAAGCAGGTAAAAGTACTTCACGCGCCAAAGGATAATGCTCACATTTGTTTATTATTTCTTGTGTGGTTTCAATCGCCTCCGGAAGATCAAGAAAAACCTCCTTCATTTCATCACTTGATTTGAAGTAATATTCTTGATTGCTTAACCCATATCTAAATCCACGACCACGTCCTTTAGGTGTAGAAACAAGTTCATTGTCTTTTACGCACAAGAGAATATCATGTGATTCAGAATCTGATTTTTCAGCGTAATACGTATTATTTGAAGCGACTATTTTAACATCGTTTTTTGCAGCTAATTTGACCAACGTTTCGTTCACACGATCTTCATCCTCTTGCCCGTGGCGCATTACCTCAATGTAAAAGTCTTCACCAAACTGTCCTTTCCACCATTTCAAAGCATCTTCTGCTTGATTTTCTCCCACATTTAGAATTAAATTCGGAATTTCACCGTATAAATTTCCAGAGAGACAAATTAAATCAGACTTATATTTTTCAATTGTTGCCTTATCAATTCGAGCTACATAGTAAAAACCATCGGTGAAAGCCAATGAAGAAAGTTTTACCAAATTGTGATAGCCTACTTTATTTTTTGCTAATAACACAACTTGATACCCGTTGTCTTTTTGAGTTTTATCTGTTAAATCTCTACATACATTAAATTCGCACCCAATGATAGGTAAAAGCTCTTTTTTTGTAAATATTTCACCCGCAGCTTCTGCTTTTTCACGTTCTTTTTTTAAATCATTATTGTACGACGTGACCATTTTCTCAAAATGAAAAGCGGCGTACATATTTCCTGTATCCGTTAAAGCGACCGCCGGCATTCCCATACTGGCTGCTTTTTGCACTAAGCTAGCGACATTAATAGTCGATTGTAAAATTGAAAAAGAGGTGTGGTTATGCAAGTGAGAAAAAGTAACAGAATCCAAGCGAGATCTCGATTTATTAATATCCGCCGTTGTAATTTCTGGTTGAGCAGTCTCTTTTACTTTTAATTTTTCACTCTCTTCTTTGAGATTCGCATGAACAAGACCAATCGTTGTAAAAGGAACAGGATTGAAAGCTTTAAAGTCTTCAATGTATTGGCTGTCTTGCTCTAATTTTGTAAGACTAAATGATTCAATTCGAATTAATTCGAAGAAACAACGAGTCGTAGCTTCCACATCGGCAGTTGCATTATGCGCTTCACCGAAAGGTTCACCGAATAAATGTTGGTGTAATTCTGTTAAGGTAGGAAGTTTAAATTTACCAAAACGACCACCAGGAAGCTGGCACATCGTAGCAGTAACCTCAGTGCACGTGTCTAAAACAGACATCGAAGCCATGGGAGAATCTAATCCTTTTCGGATAAATTCACACCCTAAAATATTTACATCAAATCCAACGTTTTGTCCGACAACAAACTTCGCTTTTGTAAGAGCAATGTTGAATTCTTTTAAAACCATTTCAAGGTCATCACCCTGCTCTTCGGCCAATGCTGTGGAAATTCCATGAATACGTTCTGCATCATACGGAATATCGTAGCCTTCAGGTTTAATAAGATAATCCTTCTGTTCTAGAAGAACTCCCATATCATCATGAAGCTGCCAGGCGATTTGAACCGCTCGAGGCCAATTATCCGTATCCGTTATCGGTGCTTGCCAATTCCGAGGTAATCCAGTTGTTTCGGTATCAAATATTATGTACATGGGAAATTAATGTTTGATTGTGAATTGTTTATATTTAATGTTTTTTGTTTTTTTTTAGGTATAGGGCATGCCCTATACCTACAAAAAAAACAAAAAAACAAAAAACAAAAAAAAATTATGCGCGTGAATTAATCCAAGAACTAGTCACCTCTCTCGAAGCGAATTCTTTTTTATTTCTTTCTTTAATCGAATTCCAAATTTCATTGATTCCATGTGACAAAGCTTCTTTCTCTTCCTCCATGGCAGTATACATAATTCTTGGGTCTTCGAAATAATGTTTTACGAAGTTCGTGTCAAAATTACCGCTTCTGAAAGCAGGATGTTTTAGCACATATTTACCGAAATCAAGCGTTGTTTTTAATCCGGAAATTTGATATTCATCGATTGCAATGAGCGTCCTTTTTATTGCTTCTTCTCGCGTTTTACCCCACACCACTAATTTTGCAATCATTGGATCATAGTAAATAGGGATTTCCATTCCTTCCAGAAAAGCATCATCAACACGCACACTTCTTCCAGTGGGTATGCGATAACGGTCGAGTTTTCCAATATCTGGAGTAAATCCATTTAACGTGTCCTCTGCATAAACACGCACTTCAATAGCGTGACCATTAATAGATAATTCTTCTTGTTTTTTAGGTAAATTTTCACCTCGAGCAACACGAATTTGCCATTCAACTAAATCCAACCCGGTAATTTCTTCAGTTACAGGATGTTCAACTTGCAAACGTGTATTCATTTCTAAGAAATAGAATTTCATATCTGCATCTACTAAGAATTCAACCGTTCCAGCTCCTTCGTAATTACAAGCTTTGCAAACTGCCACCGCAGCTTCGCCCATTTCTTTTCGTAATTCAGGAGTTAACAATGCACTTGGAGCTTCTTCAATGACTTTTTGATGTCTACGTTGAATACTACATTCTCTTTCAAATAAGTAAACAGTATTCCCAGCTCTATCAGCGAAAACTTGAATTTCTATATGACGTGGTTGGGTAACAAATTTCTCGATAAAAACAGCGTCGTCGCCGAAAGAAGAGCGTGCTTCGTTTTGAGCTAATTTCATTTGTTCAACAAATTCAGCTGAATTTTCAACTAATCGCATTCCTTTACCGCCGCCGCCAGCAGAAGCTTTGATTAAGATTGGGTATCCAATTTGCTGTGCTATTTTTATCGCTTCTTGAACATCTGTAATGGCGTGATCGACACCAGGTACAAGTGGAACATTAAATTCTTTTACCGCTTGTTTAGCACTTAATTTATCACCCATAATCTCCATTGCTTCTGGAGATGGTCCGATAAATGTCATACCTGCCTCTTTTACTTTTCGAGCAAAACCAGCATTTTCAGAAAGAAAGCCATATCCAGGATGAATACCATCTACTCCCAATTGCTGGCAATAATCGAGGATTACATCTTGGCGAAGATAACTTTCAGAAGAAGGACTTTCGCCCACATAAACAGCTTCGTCAGCTTCTAATACATGAGGTGCATTTCTATCAGCATCTGAATAAATTGCTACACTTGCAATTTTCATTTGTTTTAGTGAACGTATCACTCTTCGAGCAATTTCACCTCTATTGGCAATTAGTACTTTCTTCATGATGTAAAAATAATTAAAAAGGAGGGAAGAAACAAAGAAAGAAAGAGTAGAATATTAATTTTTTTACGAACACTATTTTCAATAATATTTATGTATTAAACGGATTTACTTTTTCTTGATGGACGTTTTTACAGCTAACAATTTAACTTTTTTTAGAGGTTTGTTTTAAGGATAACTAACGTTTAGAGATCAGTTTATAAGGTAGTAAAATAGTGATTGAAGTTATTACTTTCGCAAAAATTCAACTCTTGCTTTGTGAATGAAATTTTGTTTTCCTTCAAAGGAGGTAATTCTGATTGCTTTTTATTTCGTTTAACCTTGTAGCGTTTATTTTCCTTTTTTCTAAAAATATCTGCAAAATATTGAAGTAATTTAAAATTTTTCAAAGAATTGAAATCTTCTTGATAATGAATACCAGCTCCTTGTGTAAATAATCCAATTTTATTCTGAAGTATAGAGTTTTGATTGGATTCGTTAAAAACATTGACTGTAAAATTACCAGATTCATTTAATTTATATTGAATATTTACATCTCCAATTACTGAATTTTGATTTTGACTAATCGTTCCTGCGGTTCCAACACCAACACTGCCGGTCAACACCAATCGATCATTGATTACTTTTGTCATTCCCACTGCTATCCTTTCACCACCCGTAAGATTATTTTTTGCTAAATCAACATTTAATAAATAATCTTTAGAAACGTGGGAAAGCATAGAATTAATTTGACTTGAAACGAGGTCTAAAGCAGCGCTTTCTCCGCCGCCTCCAGCACTTGTTTGTCCATCAATTCGTTGAAATTTTTTAAAGAGTAATAAAGAGAAAAATTCTTTATTAAGTAAATCTCTGTCTGTTTTTATTCTCGTCAATAGGGCCTTTCCAGCTTCATTCGTGTTGGCGACGATATCAAATTCGATTTTAGGTTTAACTAATGATTCTGTCAACATGATTAAACATTTAATCTCTTGTTTACCAGTTCCTGAGGCTCCTAGATTTTGGTTGGGTGAAATTTCATTTAGGTTAGCATTGACTTTGTAGGCACATTTCACGTCTAGAAAAGCTTTATAGGGATCGCCACTCCAAGTTACGGTGCCTCCGGGTTCAAAATCAAATTGTTGGTTGATAGGTTTCATAACAAAATCGTAGTGTCCTTCCTTAATCTTAAATGTTCCATCCAGCGTAAAGTCATTTTGATTATTTAGACCGATAAAAATATCTCCAGTTCCATTCGCTGCTATTTCATCCCCGGTTGACTCATTTAGAATTACTTTTAATTCAGCATCAGGTGTAACATTGATGTTTAATTTCAAGTCTACCCCCGTAAAATCAATTTTTGGTTCCTTTTGCTTTTCTTCCCCCTTATTTTTAAACGCTATAAAATTTTCTTGCTCCTGAATTTCTTCCATTCCATACATTGGGAAGTTAATTTTTGTCCCTTTTTCTGTTTTTAAATCAACATTTATAGCCAGATTGTCGGTGAAACCAGAAATGTTTACGGTACCCGTGCCATAGCCTTTTCCGTAATATACATCACCCTCTTTGTAGGATGTATTCATGACAAGAAATTTATCTAAAGGTGTTTTGTATCCCGGAGCAAAACCAAAAATATCTGAGTTTTCTTTTAAATTAAAATTCAAATTAAAATTCCAATCTTTGAATTTGTTATGATAAATTGAACCCAAGAGTAAACCACTGTTACCTTCTTCATCATCGATCGGCATATTGTTAATGTAGAATCCATTTTTATCACAACTAATTTTTCCATTTAAACCGAAATTGACGTTCAAAATTTCAAGTTTTGCATTACCTCCTTGTAATTCAATAGTGCCTTCTAATTCAGGATTTTCTATCGTACCTCCTACGTTCAAACTGCCAACCAACAGACCTCGAATATTCGTCATTACATCAGGATCCATAAATGAATTAACAAATTGAATATCTGTATTGTCGAAAATTAAAGCCAATTCTAATTTATCGCTTGTTCTATGGTTGTTGTAATTTCCATTAAAAGAGAAAGTTTCATTTCCTCTAAAGATTAAATCTCCAGCCATTCCAAAACTAGTACTTTCACTATCCCATTGTGATTGAATGTATAAACTACCAATTTCTCTATTATTGACATAAAAATCTTGAATGTTTGCATCACCCATATATTGAAGATTGGTGTATGGATTTGAAATATATCCCCAACCATTTACAAGGCCTTTAATATCTACTGGTAATGAAAATAAGGCCCCAAAATCATCTAGTTTGAAATCGTTCATTCTAAAATTCAATTGATCTTCGTTACTCTTTGATATTCTCCCATTTATGGATAGATATTGTTTTTCACGCTCTAGTAAGAAATTTTCAACATCGATTGTTGAACCTTTAATTTCAATTTTTGACTCATGCACAATACTCCATTTTTTTTGCTTTAAATTAAAGAAAGAAGGTAAAAGAGTTAATTTATAATGATCAATTCCTAACACATTTGTATTCCAACTTATTTTCGATTCATCCTTTGATTGTGGATCCCAAAGTAATTGAGAATTTAGCATTTCTTTTGTTCCATTTACTATAAAAAGTAGGTCATTGACACGCACCGAGTCGTTTAAGTGATACGTTTTAATAGAAAATCGTCCGGATAAATCGTTTGTATTTATTTTTTGATTAATGTCAATACCTTCAAATCTCATTTCTTTGTATTGTACTAATTGCGAGTTTATTGACATTTCGGCTGTCTCGTTTAGACCATTGTAAAATCCGTTAATTGTTGTTCCCTTTGAAATTTTTAAATCAGGTATAAACAAGGATAATAAAGTATTGACTTCTTTAATTTTAAAATCGTAATCAAATTTACTTTTTGTTTGCGGCTTTTTTTTATTTATTTTTTTTGGAGAAATAATAGCTGGGAATAGCTTACTCACTTGATTTTCTAAATCGCCTAAAATGGTTTTAAAATCAACTTTCCCATTTATGTAAATATCGGCTAAATCACTCTTTATTTCGAGCATGTCATTTTTTGGTTTTCGATCGACAATAATACTTAGATTTGGCACTTTAATTTGCTTATTCCCCTCCCAATAGACCAATCCTTCCAAATTAATCGTGCCAAATAAATTATTGGATTCATCGCCATAAATATTGACATCAAAATTTGATTTTATTTTGGAATTTTTAATATCACTTAAATTTAGATTATCAAGAATTGCTTTGGTAAGGTCAATCGTAAATTTCATATGTGTTTTTCCTTTGAAATCAATGGAACCATTATAGGTAAGTGCCAGATTATCGTCTTGGATTTCAATTTCTGAATCAAAGACGTGATCTATTAATTTACCTTTCTTAATGAGAATATTTTTATACGAATACCCTAAGTAATCAAATTTCTTTATTTGCCCTTCAATATCGTCGAATCGGATTTCAGAAAATGACTTAGCTTCTCCGCTTAGGTCCAAAATCCCGTTTATTGAACCGATATCAGGATTTTGTAAAAATGCACCTAATTCAAAATTATCCACTACAACATCATTCCTTTCTTCTGAATCTGATCGTTTAAAAATATAGGATTTATTTTCCGCATTTTCGGTGAATAGAATACCATTTTTCATTTCTATTCCCCCTAAACTGGTGGCTATATTATTCGCAGCAATTACAAATTCATCGTGGTAACCATCTATTCGTAAGTTTTTTACTTCAAAATATTTTAATCGTTCGAGATGATCATCGATTAAAAGGAATTTCGATTTTGCTGATTTGGGAAGTTTAATGTTTTTTAGATCGTGTAATGAAATAAATGCGTAATCAAAACGCTCATTAAAAAACGCTTGACTAAAATTTCTGAAATCAGGCAGAAATAGGGTTCCTTTAATGGTTGTTTGGTCACCCGTTTTTAAAATGAGATTATTTATCTTAAGTCTTTTTGTTGTTCTGGAAACATCCGCCTGTGCATAAACAAGTTGGTCCATTCCTTCTAATTGAGGGGAAAAGTAGGAAATATCTTTTAGTGAAATTTTACTATAATTTAAATGTGAATCAAAGGAAACACTATCTTCAAATGTTAAAAAGTCCTGATAATGCTTCGTAAGAAGATTCACCTTTGAGGCATAAATATTTGAGAGAGGAGTTTTCAATTTCACATTTCTGGCGTAAACACCTTTTTCTGAAACAGTCGCTATTCCACTGTAATTTAAAATTTTAAAACCACATTTTTCATTTAGTGAAAGGTGATGTATTGAACCTTTAATGATCCCATTTTTCAATGAGATCTTATTTACGTTGAGGTTGATATTTTTTACCCTGAGATGTTTAAAATCCATTCCAGCTTCAGTGGGATTAGATCTATCATCATCATAGTCAAGACTAACATTTGAAAGAGTCAATGCATCTAATTCAATAGCTAATTTGCGAGAATTTTTTCTTTTTGAGGAGGTGAAATAATCTTCGATAAATTCATAATTATATGTATTGGTCTTCTTGTCAAGTTTTAATTTAAAGACTGAGTTTTCAATTTCAGCTTCATTCAGAATAATCTTATGTCTAAAATTAAGTTCATCTAAAGTCACAAATATGTTTGAAACAAAAGCCAAGGTGTCATTTTTTTGATCCCTTATTAGCAATCCATCTATGGCAATTTTATTGACCCAAACAATTGAAATCTGATCAATTTTAATTTCAGTTTTTAATTCGTTAGATAGATAATTTGTAATTTTCTGGGTAATAAATGTTTGAAACGGACTGGTATGAATAGCAAAAAGTATAAAAATCAGGAATATCAATATCCATTCAAAAGAAATACCAACAATTCGTCCTATTATTTTAAGTAATTTTGTCATTCAGTACAAATTTACAAAAAGTTGAGTCAAAAAAACACATACATTTTAGGTATTGAGTCATCTTGTGACGACACGTCTGCTGCAGTACTCAAAAATGAGACCATTTTATCAAATATTATTGCCTCGCAAGATATTCACAAAGCCTATGGTGGCGTGGTTCCTGAATTGGCTAGTAGAGCTCATTTGCAAAATATTGTCCCGGTTGTTGATCAAGCGATACGAGCGGCAGGGATTACCATACACGATCTTGATGCGATTGCTTTCACAAAAGGCCCAGGATTATTAGGTTCATTGGTAGTTGGCACTTCTTTCTCAAAAGCATTTTCTTTAGCATTAGGCATTCCTATGATTGATGTGAATCATATGCATGGTCATGTTTTGGCTCATTTCATTAATGATGAAGGAAAGGAAAAACCCACCTTTCCATTTTTATGTTTAACCGTTTCGGGCGGTCATACTCAGATTGTTTTAGTGAAAAGTTATTTGGAAATGGAAGTAATAGGAACCACAATTGATGATGCGGCTGGAGAAGCATTCGATAAATCTGCAAAAATATTGGGTTTTGATTATCCAGGCGGACCATTGATTGATAAATACGCCAAAGAAGGAAATCCTTTAAAATTTGAATTCGCTAAACCAAAAATAGAGGGGTATGATTATAGTTTCAGTGGGCTAAAAACTTCCATTCTTTATTTTATTCAAAAACAAGAAAGGAGCGTCCCTAGTTTTATTGAAGATAATCTGCAAGATTTGTGTGCATCAATTCAAAAAACAATCATAGATATACTTTTTGTTAAATTAATAAAGGCATCATGCGATTTAGGAATTAATGACATTGCTATTGCGGGCGGAGTTTCAGCAAATTCTGGACTAAGAAATGAGTTGTATAAAATGAAAGCGGAGCGGAATTGGAACATATTTATTCCAAAGTTTGAATTTTGCACAGATAATGCTGCGATGATTGCCATTACAGGTAAATTTATGTTTGAACAAAAAAGGTTTGCAGACCAGTCTGTTGCAGCGATTTCTAGGTTAAAAATATAGATGTTATTAACTAATTTTCTTACCTTGTTAATTAGTTTTTTTAACAATGTATTGTTTATTAAAAAAAAAAGTGTATCTTAGATTTCTAAACCAATAAGTTATGCCAGAAATAACACAAAAGCCGCAAATTATTGAGAAAGAAATGGTTGCGGCGTTATCGTTTCATGATAAAAGCCCTATTTCTCAACATCCTGAATTATTCAAGCAAATAGAAACGGCAGTTAGACTAGGAAATGCTCATCATAGTAAAGTCACGATTATTTTTCAAGATGATTCTGGATTAAAACGGGTAGATACGACACTTTGGGCTAACGGAGCTAAATTTATTTGTCTCAAAGGAGGTGTTTGGATTCCAATTGAAAGAATATTGGAAATTAAGCTTTAAGTAAGACTACTATACTATTAAACCCCCTATATAGTTAAATACTACTATATAGGGTTTTTTTATGCTCGAAAAAATCATTTTTAAACTTTTAGGAGTACAAGCATTAAACAAAATTCCAACTCTTTTTATCGATTAGATTGATTATATTTGAAGCGTTATTTATGAATTTAAAATGAAATTAATTACTTTCCTACTCCTTGGATTTTCGGATTTCGTTGGCTTTTCTCAAGAGAAAGTAACGTGGAGTAATGTATACAACGCAAAAACAAAAAATATTGAAATGTCTGCTTCGATAGCCGAAGGGTGGCATTTATACAGTCAGTTTATTAGTAATGAAATCGGACCAATACCTACTTCATTTACTTTTACAGAGAATGAATTTGTGTCCATCGCAGGGAAAGTTTCCGAGCCAAAAGCGATACAAGAATACGATGAAAATTTTGAAGCAACACTTGACTTTTTTAAAAATGAAGTCATGTTTACACAAAAAGCAGTAGCGAAACAAACAACTGTTGAAGAAATAATTATTACGTATATGGTATGCAATGAAACAATGTGTCTGCCGCCAATCGATCAAAAGTTTACAGTTGAAATTAAAGCCAATTAATGTATGAAAAAATTATTTTTTAGTCTTTTAGTAATTCTTCTTGCAGCGAATCTTGTTTCTGCTCAAATGGAATATGGTGATGAAAAAGTAAAAGCCAGTTTTAGAGTTGAACAAAACGGTTCCGAAGCAACGATCATTGCGGATATTTCCATTGCTAACGAGTGGCATATTAACGCGGTGGTTTTGCCAAAAGGTTGTTTTGGTTATGCCTCTAATCTTACGTTTTTAAAGTCGAAAAATTTCAAAACTGTTGGTAATGTGATTGAACCTAAACCGCATTTGAAGCATGATGATGCAGCGGATGAAGATTTAGCCACACACGAAGGGAAAATTAAATTAAAGCAAAAAATACAAATTTTATCAGATAAAGATTTCGTTTTAGAGGGTGTTTTCGATTTTCAAACGTGTAATGAAGTAAGATGTTTACTTCCTTTTGGTCAAAAATTTTCCGTAAAAGTGAAAGGAGTTAGCGGTGAGCAAATCGCAGAAGTAGCAAAGGTTGAAAACAATAACGTACAAGGAAATCCTTCTGATTCATCTATTACAAGTAGTTCTGCAAAATCACAGACAACAAGCAGTAAGGATGATAAAGTCAAAAATGACCTAACAGCAGCAAGTAAATCTAAAAACGAAACGGAAAATAAATCACTATGGGGTATATTTTTTCTTGCTTTTTTAAGTGGATTTGCCGCATTGATTATGCCGTGTGTTTTCCCTATGATTCCAATGACAGTGAGTTTCTTTACCAAGCGTTCAAAAAATCGTGCGCAAGGGATAAAAAATGCTTTTATTTATGGTGGGTCAATCGTATTAATTCATGTTCTTTTAGGTGCTCTTGTAGTTGTAACGGGTGCCGGTCAGCTGTTAAATGAATTGTCAACCAATGTTTATTTTAACATTTTCTTTTTCTTGATGTTATTTTTATTCGGACTTTCATTTTTAGGTGCATTTGAAATTCAGATCCCAAGTTCATGGGTAAATAAAGCAGACGCAAAAGCGGATAAAGGCGGGGTAATCGGAATTTTCTTCATGGCACTTGTTCTTTCGTTAGCTTCTTTTTCTTGTACAGGTCCAATTTTAGGTAGTTTACTCGGTGGACTTTCTGCTTATGGAGGAGGTAACGCATTAATGGTGGGTATGCTTGCTTTTGGTCTCGCATTGGCACTGCCATTTATGTTATTCTCAATTTTTCCATCGATGATGAACTCCATGCCTAATTCAGGAGGATGGCTCAACGTTGTAAAAGTATTCTTGGGTTTTATAGAAATTGCATTTGCCTTTAAATTCTTGTCTACTGCAGATACAACTATGCAATGGCATTTATTAGAACGTGAAATTTTTATTTCGATATGGATTGCTGTATTTGGTACATTGGCTTTATATATGTTTGGAAAAATACGCTTACCTCATGACAGTGTTGTTGAAAAACTATCCGTAGGACGAACCATGATGGCTACCCTAACCCTAACATTAACAATCTATTTAATTCCTGGACTTTGGGGAGCGCCACTTAAATTAGTGAACGCTTTTTTACCGCCTGATTTCTATGCTGAATCACCAAAAGGCTTTGGCGGGGGAGGCAATAGTTCTGCCTCAAATGGAACGACAACTCATGCAGTTGACGGAATGCATGAGGGACCGCAAGGTTTGATGGCTTTTAACGATTATGACAAAGCACTTGCGTATGCCAAAGAAGTTGGTAAACCCTTATTCGTTGATTTCACTGGTTGGGGCTGCGTCAATTGTCGTAAAATGGAACAATCGGTTTGGGGTGAACCTGGTGTTATTGAACATCTAAGAAATGACTTTGTAATCGTTTCATTGTATGTGGATGAGCGCACTGAATTGCCTAAAAATCAACAAAAAACAGAGAAAGTAGACGGTCGTGATTTTGACATTGTCACGATAGGAAACAAATGGACGGCAAAACAAATAAAAGAATACCGCACAGCTTCTCAACCTTATTATGTATTAAAAACTCCTGAAGGAATAGATTTACCAGTTGGTTCTGCAGATTATCAAAATCATCATGATTCTAAAGTGTTTAAAAAATGGTTAGATGATGGGCTAGCGGCTTTCAATAAAAAATAATAAAATAAAATGACCTCAAAATCCTCCGTAACTTTCGGAGGATTTTTTTTATCTTTACATTTGTAATTTTAGTAATCTTGTTCCTTTCTAGCGGCTCAATTCTTGAAAGATTGGAATAAAGTCTTATCTAAATTAGTTGTGATTAATTATTAACCTTATTTTTGATTACTAATTAATCTAAATAATAATAAATGGAAAAACAAAATGCAATAAAAATATTTAATAGTTCAAAAATTCGGACTCAGTGGCATGATGAATATGAAAAATGGTATTTTTCTATCGTTGATATAATTTCAGTTTTAACCGAAAGTCCAAATCCTCAGGTCTATTGGCGAGTGTTAAAAAAACGATTAATTGCTGAAGGAAATGAAACCGTTACAAATTGTAACGGTTTGAAAATGCAAGCTGTTGATGGTAAGATGAGATTGACGGATGTGGCTGATAATGAAGAGCTTTTTAGAATAATTCAATCCATTCCTTCACCAAAAGCAGAACCATTCAAACAATGGCTAGCAAAAGTTGGCAGTGAGCGAATCGATGAAATTGAAGACCCTGAAATTGGTTTTGATCGTTTAATGGAAACTTATCTTAAAAAAGGATATTCTAAAGAGTGGGTAAATCAACGTTTGAAAAGTATTGAGGTTAGAAAAGAGTTGACTGATGAATGGGGAGTTCGGGGCGCGAAGGTTGGAAAAGAATATGCAATTCTTACAGATGAGATAACCAAAGCTTGGTCAGGTTTTTCGACTAAAGAATATAAAAATTTTAAAGATCTTAAAAAAGAAAACTTAAGGGATCATATGTCAAATTTAGAGTTAGTATTAAATATGCTTGCTGAAGCTTCCACTAATGCAATTTCTAAAAATAAAAAACCTAAAACAGTTCAAGAAAATAAACATATTGCTAATCAAGGAGGTACAATTGCTGGAAATACGAAAAATGAAATAGAACTGAAGTCTGGAGTTAAAATTGTAACGAGTGAAAATGCTAAAATGAAGAGACTAAATGAATGAATTCCTCAATACTCCCATTGAATTTTTGAAAGGAGTTGGCCCAAATCGTGCCGAACTTCTAAAAAAAGAAGCTGGAATTTTTACATTTAATGATTTATTACATTATTTTCCTTTCCGTTATGTCGATCGTTCCCAATACCATGCGGTTGCAGAATTGCCTCAGTTGGATGGATATTCGCAGTTAAAAGGAAAAATCGTTCATGTGTCAGAGCGATTAATCGGTAAGCAAAATAGATTAATAGCGAAATTCCAAGATCATACTGGTATTATTGAATTGGTTTGGTTTCAAGGAGCAAAATGGATTAAGCCACTTTTGAAGCCAGATGTTGAATTTCAAGTGTATGGAAAAGCAAAATTGTTTGGTTCATCTTTCAATATTCCTCATCCTGAAATAGTTGAATTTGAGAAAGTGAAGTTCGAAAAAGGTTTGCAGGCTGTATATTCTAGTTCTGAAAAACTAGGAATGAATGGTTTGAGTTCCAAAGGGATTGAAAAAATAATTACAGCTTTAGTTTCACAATTACAGGGTAAAATTGCAGAAACATTGCCATCATCGATTGTTCAAGATTTACATTTAATTTCAGCAGAAAATGCCTTCATTCAAATTCATTGTCCCATCGATGAAGCGAACGCAAATAAAGCTAGAATTCGCTTAAAATTTGAAGAATTATTTTTCCTTCAGTTGGAAATGTTGATGCGAAAGCTTATCAGTATTCGTAAAACAGGTGGACATGTTTTCACGGAGGTTGGCCTGCCATTTACTGATTTTTATGAAAATTACTTACCGTTCACGTTAACAAATGCGCAAAAACGCGTTTTAAAAGAGATTCGAAAAGATTTCTTAACGGGTCACCATATGAATCGCTTGTTGCAAGGAGATGTTGGTAGCGGAAAAACATTAGTTGCCCTCTTAACGATGTTAATTGGAATTGGAAATGGTTTTCAAGCAGCATTAATGGCTCCAACTGAAATCTTAGCTAGTCAACATTTTGTGACATTAGTTGACTTGTTAAAACAGATGGACATAAAGATTGAATTACTGACTGGATCGGTAGGAAAAAAAGATCGCAGGAGAATTCATGAGGGACTGGAAAATGGTGAAATAAATATTCTCGTTGGCACGCACGCTTTATTAGAAGACGTGGTTCAATTCAAAAATTTGGGAGTCGTTGTGATTGATGAGCAGCATCGGTTTGGGGTAGCTCAACGTGCTCGAATGTGGAAAAAAAATACGATTCCCCCACATGTTTTAATTATGACAGCGACGCCCATCCCCAGAACGCTAGCGATGACTTTTTATGGTGATTTGGACGTTTCAGTTATTGATGAATTACCTCCTGGTCGAAAGTCTATTGAAACTTCTCATCGATTTGAAAGCAATCGTTTAACGGTTTTTGGCTTTATGAAGTCAGAAATTGCAAAAGGGCGCCAAATATATGTCGTGTATCCATTGATTAAAGAATCAGAAAC
>CAMDAO010000011.1 GCA_945888595.1 Chryseobacterium gleum
TATTGTGAAAAAGATGTTGTGGCACTTATTCAAGTGTTTTTAAAAATGAAAGGAGATGCGCTCGTTCATGAAGATGAAGTGGTTTATTCGAAGTGAAATTTTTAAAATATTTTGCAATTTTCCATTTCTTTAACACTATTTTTGTAGCATGAGTGTAAAAAAAGGCATCGCTATTCTTGGATCAACAGGATCTATTGGAACTCAAGCATTAGAAGTTATTGAATCATATCCAGAAATTTTTGATTTACAAGTAATTACAGCGTATTCAAATGCAGATTTATTAATTGCGCAGGCTATTCAATTTCAACCCAATGCAGTAGTAATTGTCAACGAAAAATTGTATGACAAAGTGAAGTTAGCGCTGGAAAAGCATGATATTACGGTTTATACAGGAGAAGCTGCTTTATCGCAAGTGGTAGAATATAATGAAGTGCATACCGTTTTAACAGCTTTAGTTGGATATGCAGGTTTGAAACCAACAATTGCGGCTATTCGAGCTAGAAAAACGATTGCTCTTGCGAACAAAGAAACTTTGGTGTGTGCTGGAGAATTGGTTACAAAGTTGGCGCGAGAATATGGGGTCAATATTTACCCTGTCGACTCTGAACATTCAGCGATTTTCCAATGCTTGGTGGGAGAATTTGAAAATAAGATTGAAAAAATATACCTCACGGCTTCCGGAGGACCTTTCCGAGGTTGGTCGACTGAGCAATTAAAAGACGTTACTTTAGCGCAAGCTTTAAAACACCCTAACTGGGCAATGGGCGCAAAAATCACCATTGATTCTGCTTCCATGATGAACAAAGGATTAGAAGTAATAGAAGCAAAATGGTTGTTTAACTTGAAAGCAGAACAAATCGATGTCATTGTGCACCCTCAATCAATTGTTCATTCTTTGGTACAGTTTGAAGACGGCAGTATGAAAGCGCAAATGGGGTTGCCGGATATGAAATTACCCATACAATTTGCTCTTACTTACCCAGCGCGCTTAAAAACAGATTTTCCACGATTTAATTTTATGGATTATCCTCAATTAACATTTGAAAAAGCGGATAAAGAAACCTTTAAAAATCTAGATTTGGCTTATAAAGCGATGGAGATGGAAGGGACAGCAGCTTGTATTTTAAACGCAGCAAATGAAATAGCTGTAGACGCTTTTTTAAAAGAGAAAATTAGTTTCCTAGATATTTCTCGTATCAATGAAGAAACATTGAATAATTGTCTTTGTAAAGATAATCCAGCGTATGAAGATTATGTAGCAAGTGATGAAGAGGCAAGAGAATATGCCGGTAAATTGGTTAATTTAATTGTAAACTAACCGTTTTCTTCTAATTCATCTTGAATCTTTCAGTCTTGATTTATTTTCTCAAGGGCTAATTTATTATTGATTAATATCGCATTTTATCTTTATTTCACTTTAAAATCATAAAAATGATTAAAAAGTTAAGAGAAAATGGTTATTATTCCGTTAACTCATTTTTTTGGGTTAATTTTGTCTCACTTTTTAAATACAAAAATATAATTAGCTATGGCTGAAGTAATGCAAGATCTTGGTATACAAGAAATTTTAGCTCAATTTGAAATTGAGGAAATTAATAATGGAGCTTCTTTAGGAAGTAAATGGTTTAAAACAAGAGGAGAAAGAATAGATTCGTATTCTCCTGTTGATGGAAAATTAATTGCATCTGTAAATTCTGCAACTGAAGCTGATTATGAGGCTGCAGTATTAAAAGCTACTGAAGCATTTAAAATTTGGAGAACGGTTCCAGCTCCAAAAAGAGGAGATATTGTTCGCCAACTTGCAGATCGTTTGCGTTTTCACAAAGATTCTTTAGGTAAATTGGTTTCCTACGAAATGGGTAAATCTTTACAAGAAGGTCTAGGAGAGGTTCAAGAAATGATCGATATCTGTGATTTTGCTGTGGGGTTATCTCGCCAATTATATGGTTTAACAATGCACTCTGAGCGACCAGGTCATAGAATGTACGAACAATATCACCCAATTGGAATAGTAGGAATTATTTCTGCGTTCAATTTCCCTGTTGCGGTTTGGAATTGGAATACTGCATTGGCATGGATTTGCGGTGACGTTTGTATTTGGAAACCTTCAGAAAAAACACCACTTACTGCGATTGCTTGTCAACATATTACCACTGAAGTTTTTGCAGCAAATGATGTGCCTGAAGGCGTTTCATGCGTGTTAATCGGAGGTGCTGAAATCGGAAAATTAATGGCTGAAGATAAACGTGTTCCTTTGGTATCTGCAACAGGTTCTACTCGCATGGGGAAATCCGTTGGTGCTTCAGTTGGTGCTCGTTTAGGATCTTCATTATTAGAATTAGGGGGAAACAATGCGATCATTATGGCTCCTAGTTGTGATTTAAAGATGGTAATTCCTGGAGCTGTTTTTGGAGCTGTCGGGACTGCTGGACAGCGTTGCACAACGACTCGTCGTTTGATTGTTCATGAAGATATTTATGATAAAGTGGTCGAATCGATGGCAAAAGCATATACACAACTTCGTATTGGAAATCCGTTAGATGAAACAAACCACGTCGGTCCGCTAATTGATACTGATGCTGTAAAAATGTATCTTGATTCTTTAGAGCAAGCGGTGAAGCAAGGAGGAAAAATTATTGTAGAAGGAGGTGTTTTATCAGGTGAAGGATATGAATCTGGTTGTTACGTCAAACCGGCTATCGTAGCGGCTGAAAATCATTTTACTGTTGTTCAACATGAAACGTTTGCACCAATTCTTTATGTGATGAAATATGCTGGAGGAGTTGAAAATGCAATCAAAATTCAAAATGGTGTTCCGCAAGGATTATCATCTGCTATTATGACAAATAACTTGAAAGAAGCTGAATTATTTTTATCGTGTGTTGGTTCAGATTGTGGAATTTCAAATGTAAACATTGGAACATCTGGTGCTGAAATTGGAGGTGCTTTCGGAGGTGAAAAAGAAACAGGTGGAGGACGTGAATCTGGATCAGATGCTTGGAAAGTATACATGAGAAGACAAACAAATACTATTAATTATTCAGATAGCCTGCCTTTAGCGCAAGGAATTAAGTTTGAATTATAAGTAAAAAAAGAGGTACTTTAAAGGGTTTTCAGTATGAAAACCCTTTTTTTTGGCGTTAGATTAAAAATTAGTACTTCCTTAATTTATTACGTTTTTTTTCTTAAATTTGATGAATCAATATATGAAATATTGAATGACTTATTTTGAAACTATGAATCCTACAAATAAAAAAATTCTTAAAATTACTTCCTTCGGTTTTCTGATGTTTTTAGTGTCTTGTGTTAAAGCGCCTAACGTATGTTTTACTAATAATATTGGCTTACAAACCACAACGACAAGCAGTCATGTCAATGTTCCGATAGATTTTCAAGTGCTTTGTGAAAGAGATGCCAATAAATATGAATGGGATTTTGGCGATACGACGGCGATACAAGAAGGATTAAGTACTTTTCATACGTATACGAAACCAGGAGTTTATACAATCAGTTTGAAAGGAACCGTAACGCACAGAAATGAAAAAAGGAATAAATCAACAACGGTAACCCAAACTTTTACGATTGAACCTTAAGTAGTTAGTATTTTATCAGCTAAAACATTACTCAATTTAAAGTAACTTTCATTGGTCCATCCTCCCACATGTGGTGAAAGAATTACTTTTTTGGAGGAGAGTAAATATTGAAAAGGTTTTGGTAATTCTTGTTCGAAAAAGGACTCAAAACTTGATTTTTCATATTCCAAAACGTCTAATCCTGCTCCAAGTACTTTACCGTTTTCAATTGCATTTGCGAGTGCAGCAGTATCGACGATTTTTCCCCTCGAAAGATTTAAAAGAAAGATCGATTTATCAATTTTTTCAAAGAATTCAGCATTGGCGAAATAAGTCGTTTCTTCATTTTGAGGGATATGAAAACTGATCACATCTGCCTGATCCATGATAGATTCTAATGTACATTCTTTAACAAAATCACTTCCAAAACTTTGTTTGTATTTATCATAGGCTAAAACATTTACATCAAAGCCGCGTAATTTTTTAGCAAATGCTTTACCGTTATTGCCATATCCGATAATTCCTACGGTTTTTCCATCTAGTTCAATCCCTCTATTTCCTTCGCGGTCCCATTTTCCATTTCTCACTTCTTGATCAGCAGTATGTAAATTATTCATGAGGGCTAAAAGCATTCCTAAGGCATGTTCTCCCACTGCGTTTCGATTTCCTTCTGGAGAATTATAGAGGGTAATACCACGATTTTCACAATAGGTTACGTCTATATTTTCCATTCCAGCGCCAGATCGTGCAATAAATTGAAGTTTTGGAGTATCTTTTAAAAACGATTCATTCATATGAAACCGAGAACGAATTATAATTCCATCTGCTGTTTTCATCGCTATTTTACATTCCTCAACAGAAAAAGAAGCCGCTTCAACACACAAATAACCAGCAGCAGTTAATCGAGTTGCTAAAATTTCATGAACCTCATCTAAAAAAAGAACCGTCATAAGCAAGAAATATTAAATACTGTATAATAAAGCGCCAACAGAGAAGTAAATAAATAACCCCAAGACATCGTTCAATGTGGTGATAAATGGACCAGTTGCCAATGCGGGATCAATTTTATATTTATTTAATATTAAGGGAATTAAAGTACCGAAAATTCCGGCAAAAACAATCACAACGAAAAGAGAAATACTTACGACAAAACCTAAAGTTGAATTGCCATAAAAAGTAGCGATTCCATAAATAATGGATGCTAAAAAAGCTCCGTTTAAAAGTCCAACCAACGTTTCTTTTGCAATTTTCCTTGAAATATTTTCGAATTTAATATTCCCTTTTGCTAACGCTTGAACTACTATTGCAGAAGATTGAACGCCTACGTTTCCGCCCATTGCTGTAATCAAAGGAATAAATAATGCCAATGTAGGAATATCACTAATTTCTCCAGTAAATTTTGAGATTACATTTGCCGCAAAAATCCCACCCAGCATTCCAATTAATAACCAAGGAAGTCTTGCTCGCGATATGTGCCAAACACTCGAGTTGGATTCAATTTTATCCGAGATACCTGAAGCCATTTGGAAATCTTTGTCAGCTTCTTCCTTTATAATATCGACGATATCATCGATGGTTATTCTACCTACTAATTTATTTTGTAAATCGACAACGGGCACAGAAACCAAATCGTATTTGTCCATTATTTTAGCAACATCTTCACTGCTGTCATTCGTTTTAACAGAAATAATATTTTTCTTTGAATAAAGATCTCGAATATGGGTTTGAATTCCTGCAAATAAAAGCCGTTTCAGCGAAAGTAAACCGACCAATCTATTCATGTCATCTACCACATAAATGGTGTAGACGTTTTCAACATCTTCAGCTTGACGACGAAGTTCAACCAAACAGCGATTAACAGGCCAATCCATTTTAGCCTGAATAAACTCTTTTTGCATTAAACCACCTGCAGTATCTTCGTCGTAATTTAAAAGTTCAACTATATCTTCAGCAGCTTCATCATCCTCCATTTGAGAAATTACCTCCTGAATTTTTTCCTCTGACAGATCCCCCAAAATATCAGCAGCATCATCCGAATCAAGGTTTTCTAATTGATCTGCCATTTGCTTCGAAGAAAGTGATTTCAAGAAACGATCTCGAATTTCTTCCTCCAACTGCATCAAAACGTCTGCTTGTTCGTCTGGAGTTAACTGGAAATAGACATATTTAGCTTCTTCATTACTTAGCTGATCTATCAAATCAGCGATATCAGCAAAGTGAAGTTCATGGATGTGTTCAATTATCCAGTCATTGTTTTCTTCAATGATTGCCTGACGTAATTTGTCGAGAAAGTCCTTTGTTAATTCGAACTGCATTGGATAATTTTTTACAAAGGTAACTTTTTAAGATATATAAGAGTATAAAAAGGTAGGTTAACAAATTATGAAATTTAAGAGTTTTTGTTTTTGTTTTTTGTTAATGCTTATTTTTGCGTAAAATATAATCAAGTAAAAAAGTATGGAGAGTTTTTTTCAGCATTTATTAAAGGAATTTCATTTCCCTTTGAAAAATCCTGTTTTGATTTTTTCTACCATTTTATTTATCATTTTACTGTCACCAATTGTATTACGAAAATTAAAAATTCCAGCGATTATAGGACTGATTATTTCAGGAGTAATTATAGGTCCACATGGAATAGGGTTAATTGGTTCTAAACTCTTGGAATCTGATGGATCGATAAAATTATTTGCAACTATTGGACTTTTGTACATTATGTTTATGGCAGGTCTAGAATTGGACATGTCTCAATTTAAAAAATATAGGGTAAAGAGTTTCACATTTGGATTTCTGACATTTATTATCCCGATTGCTTTGGGTTATCCCATCTGCAGATATATGTTAAATTTGGATGCAACGGCGAGTATTTTAACAGCCAGTATGTTTGCCACACACACGTTGGTGGCTTATCCAATTATTGGAAGATTAGGCCTTTCAAAAAATACTGTTGTTGCAACTGCAGTGGGAGGAACAATTCTAACAGATACCGCCGTTTTAATTATTTTAGCTATTATTATTAGTTCTAAAACAGGAAGTTTAGATTATACGTTTTGGATCCGATTAATTTCTTCCATGTTGATATTTTCTTTCATCATGTTCTATGTTATTCCAAAAATTGCAAGATGGTTCTTTAGTAAATTGGACAGTGAAAAAACAGCACATTACATTTTCGTATTATCTGTCGTTTTCTTTGCAGCCTTTCTTGCTGAAGTGGCAGGTATTGAGCATATTATAGGAGCATTCGTAGCCGGTTTAGTATTAAACAAATTAATTCCGCATTCTTCCGCTTTGATGAATAGAATTGATTTTATTGGAAATGCTCTCTTTATTCCTTTTTTCCTTATTTCAGTGGGAATGGTCGTGAACTATAAATTGATATTAAGTGGTCCTCACACGATTATCGTTGCTATCATCTTAACCACTTTTGCATTGTTTAGTAAGTGGTTAGCGGCTTTGGTAACCCAAATAATATTTAAAATGACCAATGTGGAAAGACAGGTTATTTTTGGCTTAAGTACAGCACATGCAGCTGCTACATTAGCAATTATTATAAGAGGGTATGAAACGGGGATACTAAGCAGTCAAATTGTGAATGGTACCATTTTGTTGATTTTAGTCACGTGCATGGTTGCTTCCTTTGTTTCTGAAAATGCGGGAAAAAAATTATTGATACAGTTAGCAGAGAATGGAGAGGAAATTGAAAAGAAGAGAGTTTCTCGAAACCAACATCTTTTGATTGCGATCAATGAATTAAATGAAAATGAATTATTGATTGATTTTAGTGTTTTAATTACTGATAAAAGGGTGTTAAACCCCATATCTGTCGTCAGTGTATTGCCTAATAACAAAGAAGCTGAGCAGCGTATTCGTACTTCTAGAAAGGAAATGGATGAGATTGTGAAGCATTTTTCAAGTGGAGAATTTCCAGTCAATGTGGTTGCTACGATAGATCATAATTTATCATCAGGAATTGCTAGAGTTTCCAAAGAATTGTTTACGGATATTGTTGTTTTAAACGACCATAAAAACATGAATTTACTGAAGCGAATCGTTGGAGATGATAGAGATCATTTATTAGATGTTTGTGAAAAAACCATCTTCTTCTGTCAACTTGAAAGGGCTTTTGTTTCGTATGATAGGATTGTTTTAATTTGCCCACCTTATGCTGAACTAGAAAGTAGTTTTTCTAGCTGGTGTGAAAGAATATTGCGCTTGGCAAAAGAATTAAATATCACGATTGAAATTTATGGTACTCCTGAGATGCATGATGCATTTATTCGTGTTTTAAAGCAAGTGAAAATATTTGCGGAAATTTCTTTTGTTCCGTTGGTAGAAACAGAGGATTTTTTCTTAGTCAATAACAAAGAATCTGACGAAGATTTAATCATTTTTGTGTCTGCTCGTGCTGGCTCTGTTTCATATTATTCAGGGGTTGATTCCTTCTTGGCAAAATTAGAGAAAGCAATGCCAACGAATGATCAGATTTTGATTTATCCATCGCAAGAAATTGAAGATAATTTATTTATTGGATATGATGATATCTCAACAACTCCTATCTTAAAAGGGGTAGAAACCATCCAAAAAATCGGTAAAGAAGTGGGGAGTATTTTTAAAAAAGGAAATTAATAGAATAAGGTTATAAGAGTTATGATTAGAATGAAGCAAGCATCTTTCCTTTTTATTTTTTTATTTTTTGGACAGGGAGCTGTCTATTCTCAAAATGGAATTTTAACAGGTTACGTAAAAGATAAAAACACGCAAGAAGTAGTTTTTGGAGCCAAAGTATTTATTGAAAAT
Source organism: Chryseobacterium gleum (assembly GCA_945888595.1). Lineage (GTDB taxonomy): Bacteria > Bacteroidota > Bacteroidia > Flavobacteriales_D > Crocinitomicaceae > CAIUKX01. Next base: position 8,367 of record CAMDAO010000011.1, read on the forward strand.
AGTTCAACTGCGACGTTGACAGATGTTGATGGAAATTATAAATTATCAATTCCTATTGGAACATATAATATAAAAGTTCTTGCTGCTAGTTTTGTCGGTGAAACAAAGTATAACATTGTCATCAGCTCTGGTGGGGTGCAACAAGTGAATTTTGAGCTTGTAGGGCAAGTGCAAAATTTGGTAGAGGTTACTGTAAAATACGACAAAAATAAAAAAGCGGCTACAACTGACATGATTACGCCTTTGTCCGTTCAACAATTAACTTCGGAAGAAATTAAATCGAATCCTGGTGGTGGTTTTGATGTGTCTAAGGTAGTGCAAACGCTGCCCGGTGTTGGTTCAACGGGCGGTGGTGCGCCGAGAAATGACATTATTGTAAGAGGTGGAGCGCCCAATGAAAATGTATATTATTTAGATGGAATAGAGATCCCTGTTTTAAATCATTTTCAAACGCAAGGTTCATCAGGTGGAGCGCAAGGAATTTTGAATGTTACGTTCATTGAAGATTTAAAACTTAGCTCTTCCGCTTTTGATGCGCGTTATGACAATACACTTGCATCGACTTTTATCATTAAACAAAGGCAAGGTAATCAGGAGAAAATTAGTGGTAATTTGCGTACAAGTTTAACAGAATCTGCTATGACCTTGGAGGGACCTATTGGGAAATCTAAGAAAACGAATTTTTTACTTTCGTCTCGGTTTTCGTACCTAGATTTATTGTTTACATTAATTGATTTACCAATACGACCAAGGTATTCTGATTTTCAATATAAAGTAACGCATAAAATAAACAGTAAAACTACTCTTACAGCCATCGGAATTGGTGCTATCGATCATTTTAGCTTTGGAAAAACAAAAAATTCTTCCATAGAAAACGAATATTTTAGGAGGTCTTTGCCATTTATTAATCAGTGGAATTATACGACCGGATTTAATCTAAAACATTTAATTAAGAAGGGATTTATTAATTTTTCTCTTAGTAGAAACATGTTCAACAATCAAATTGATCGGTTCGAAGATGCTAAAAATGGTCAGGAAGAATTTCGTAATTTGAAACTTGTTTCTCAAGAAATGGAAAATAAATTTCGTTTTGATTACAATAAATATGTCAATGGGTGGAAATATTCGTTTGGTGTAATGGGACAGTATGTAAAATACAACACCAATTTTTATTCTAAATTGACCAACAATATTTATGATAATAGTGGAAATCTTCTTACTCCGGCAATTGAATTTTCTTCTAAAAGTGCTATTGAGTTTTTCAAATATGGCGGCTTTGCACAAGTTTCTAAAAATATTTTTAATGAACGATTATTAGTTTCAACTGGCCTGAGAACGGATTTAAATAATTTCTTAAAAGATGGAAATAATCCTTTAAAAACATTGTCTCCGCGACTATCGTTATCATATCATATTAGTAAAAAGTTCGATCTTACTGCTTCGGTTGGGTCTTATTATAAAATACCTACCTATACAACTTTAGGTTATCGTGATCAAAGTAACCAACTTGTAAATAAAAACTTACAGTATATTAATTCAAAACATTACGTTTTTGGGGGGCAATTTCTTCCAAATGAAAGTTTACGATTAACAGTGGAAGGATTTTATAAAACCTATATGAACTATCCTGTTTCTGTTGCGAATGGAATTTCATTGGGTAACCAAGGTTCAGAGTTTGGTGCAGTAGGAAACGAAGAAGTGACAAGCATAGGAAAAGGAGAGACCTATGGGATAGAGTTTTTTATTCAACAAAAATTAGCGAAGCGCATCTTTTATTTTGCTAGTTACACTTTTGTAAGAAGTTTTTATTCTGGAGCAAATAACGCACTGATCGCTTCCGCATGGGATAATCAACATTTATTATCAGCGACGCTTGGTTATAAATTTAAGAACAATTGGCAAGTTGGATTAAAATATAGATTAGCGGGTGGTGTTCCATATACTCCTTTCAATTTAGAAAAATCCCAATCAACTTATGCAACAACGGGAGTGGGCTTCTTAGATTATACAAATTTGAACTCTAGTCGTTTAGACATGTTTAATCAAGTAGATTTGAGAATTGATAAAATTGCCAACTTTAACAAGTTTAGTTTAACTTTTTTCATGGATATTCAGAACTTATTTTTAAATTCTCAGCAAGGATCTCCTTTTTATACCTTTAAACGTAATGCTGATAATTCTGGTTTTGAAACCTCAGATGGTCAGCCTTTGAATGCAAATGGTTCAAATGGAATTCCTGTTATTTTGAACAATGTTTCTAAAAATGTAACACCAACATTAGGACTAATTTTTGATTTTTAAAGTCCCGAACTTATTAATTTGTGCTCGTGGTTTCTAATTGCGCTGTTGAACGTGGTTCTATTGTAGAAATAAACAAGCCTAAAAACAAAGAAATCATGCATACCCCCATTTGAGTTTCAATGGTATCTTCAATCATGAAAGTGCAAATAACCGCGGAAATAAATAGAACAGGAACTAATTCTTTGTGAGCAAGGTTTTCTTTAAAATACGTGTATAATAATCCAAGAAAAAGGATTAATCCAACAAGACCGAAGGTGATAAATACGGTCAGATACATATTATGAGCTCGATGTCTATTTTTTGAGAGCAATATTGAATTTTCTTTTTCATATTGTTGATCAAATGCTATTTGTACATCTCCTGTACCTACACCCATTAACCAATTTCTTTGGATGATGTGCCAACCCGTCTTCCAATATTCTATTCTTTGCAAGAGTGAATTTCCGTTGGGATCTGTATTGTTATTTATTTGATGCCTTATTTCGTATAAACGTGCTATCATTCCTGTTTTTAGCAGATTTACACTGGCAATTCCATTTTCAATATTTTGTATATCTATTTTCGTTAATTTACGTATTCCTAAAGCATCCTTGCTTATGTTTTTAGAAGTGAGGTAACGGATTAATGTATATTTTAATGGGTGATTGGATTTATCCTTTTTATCAAATGGAATCGTTGAAATTTTCTCCCATTCCCTTTTTAACTCAAGTTCGCAGATGCTGACATAAATACGATTATTGTTTTCAGTGCTTTTGTCGTTTAAACAATTTACATAGTCGTTTCCTTCAACCGTTTTTTTGGGTAATGAATGAACGTCAATTACATTTTTTTCACCTTGAAATAAAAAATAGAAACTTGAAAAAATAATTCCCAATGAAATGGTCGCAAATACCAAGGAAATTCTTCTACTGTAGGAATGAATTCGTAACAAAATATACATTAAAATGATTACTAATAGAGCAATCGCTCCCGATAATATTTGGCTATAGAAGGTATATAACGAAAACCAACCAAATACTAAAAACCACAGTAATTTTGATAGTTTAGAATTTGTTTCCCGAATGAAATATAAACTAATTGCAGCGCCTAAAGCGATTAAAATTCCATAACGAATATGGGAACCAAATAATGAAAGCTGTCGAATATCGCTGTATTCTTTATATCCGAACCACTGCTTGTAAAACCCAATGTTTAGCAATGAAGTGAATAGAAGGGAAATTAGTAATGCATATAAAATCAGATGAACATTTTTTCTACTAAGTGTCGGTCTAGCCACAAAAGCTAAAGGAACAGAAAGTAAAGGGAGCTTGATGAGCAAGTCATGCAATGCGTAGGAAGTATCTGTTGACCAAAATAATCCTAAAATATGTAGACTGAAAAAAGCAAATAGCCAATGGAATATTTTATTCTTTTTGATGCGCATCCAATAGCTCCTAAAATCGCCTTCTAGAACTAAATTTGATACTCCCCAAATCGCGCCAATTGACATCAGGACTTTATTCAGAGGTAAACCGAAAGCGAAGAGAGACATCCCAAGGACATGTAAAAAATGATGTACTTTATAACCAAATAAACGGTCCAGCATAAGTAGAAATTATAATATTTTTCTGACTAAAATCAGATAATTTCATTAAAGAACGATTATTTTCCTAAAATAGTATTGTACTCTTTACTATTTTTTAAAAGGACTAAAGATTTAGCGATCGATAAATCAGTTCTGAAAGAATCCTCTGCTCTTCCTTTTTGAAAGTAATAACGAGAAATGATTTCATTTTCTAATAAAATCTTAATTTCTTCTTTAAATTTTTCTAAATCTCTTTCTTTCGATGGTATTACTTTCGCCAATAATGCTTCATATTCAGCTTTAGAATCAGCATAATACCCTTCTTCTTCCGCTGTTTTTTTCATTTTCTCTAAAACTTCCTCTGATGCAGTTGAATAGGTAAAAGTTTCAGCAAGTACGTATTTTTTAAAGTCATTATATTGTTCATCTGATAATTTAAATGTACCTGCTGCTGCTATCGTAGGATTTTTAATATGAAATTTCGTTGCATAATTAAAAATTAGATTGTTTGAATAAATAGTAGCAGATAATCGACTTAATTCTCTTTCATCTATGGTTATATCCGGTTCAATGCCGCGGCCATCTATGACTTCTCTACCAGTAGATGTTTTGAATTTCTTTAATAATGAATCTGAAATTTCTTTTGGTTTTTCTCCCTCTGCATTGTCATAATATTCTAACCTTTGCACACATCTTCCAGACGGAGTGTAATATTTTGCAATGGTTAATTTCATTTTTGAACCGTACTTTAAATCGTATGTACGTTGCACCAAACCCTTGCCGTAGGAAGTTGTCCCAATTATTACTGCTCTGTCTAAATCTTGCAAACTTCCAGAAACAATTTCACTAGCAGAAGCAGAACCTTCATCAATTAAAACCGTTAAAGGGATTGTCATATCAAGCGGATCATCTTGTGTGTTGTATACTCTATTTTCTTCGGCAACTCTTCCTTTTGTAGTCACTACAACTTGCCCTTTTTTAACAAACAGATTCACGATTTTCACGGCCTCAATCAATAATCCTCCGCCATTTCCACGAAGATCTAGAACCATTTCCGTCATTCCTTTCGATTTTAAGCTTTCCATTGCCTTTTTTACATCGTCAGAAGCTGTTTGCGTAAAACTATTGAGTTTCACGTAACCAACAGTTGAAGAAAGCATCCCTGAATAGGGAACATCTGGTAATTTTATTTCATCTCTCGTGACAGAAATCATTTTTAACCCTTCACCTTCTCTTTCTACTTCTATTTTTATCGAAGTACTTTTTGGACCTTTTAATGAACTAGAAACTTCATCAGAAGGTTTACCAACCATTGATTTTCCATCGATAGAAATAATTTTATCGCCTGCTTTTAATCCTGCTTTTTCTGCTGGATTTCCTTCATATGGTTCCGCAATGAATGTGTGTTCACCAATTTTTCGAATTAAAGAGCCAATACCACCATATTGACCAGTGGTCATCATTTTATAATCTTCCATGTTTGATTCATGGTAGTAAACCGTATACGGATCTAATTCTTTCAACATGGCATCAATTCCAACCTTTGAAAGATGCCCAAATTGAGGTTCATCGACATAATATTTTTCTAAATGTTCGTTAATCAAATCCATGATTTCCATGTTTTTGATTAATTCAAATCCATTAGATTGAGAAATAGATCTAAATGACAAAAGGGAGATAAAAACTAAAAAGAATGCGATTTTACCTTTAAATTTTTGTTGTATCATTGTTTTCAAATTTGTTCACTAACTGTATAAAAACTTGTTCTGTCTTGCGAAGAAGAACGTCATAAGGCATTTCTTCCTTGGCTGTGTAGACCATAAATAACGCTAATTGTTTGTTATTTGTTATACTAAAAGTCTCCAAAATTAATTTATTCTTTCGAATAGTTTCGCGCATGAGTCTTTTTACTCTATTTCTATCATGGGCTTTTCTGAATAATCTTTTAGGCGCCGAGATAGTAATCTGAAAGGGGGCTTCTAATTTTTCTTCAACTTCCATAAAATGAACGACAAATGGATATTGTTTTACGGTGTTCCCACTTTTAAAAACAGAATCGATTAATTTTTGTCGGCACAATTTATATTTTTTCCCAAATGTTTGGTCCATTACACAAATATAAGGATTTTCTATCAAGAGCGGATATCGGTTAATGGTAAAATGAATTTAGTCAATCTTTCAACTCTTTTTGATTAATTTCACCAAATGGATCGAAAGAAAGTATGTATTGTGGGAATGGGCCCTGCTGGTTTAATGGCCGGAACAATCCTACTGGAACAAGGATGTGAGGTCCACTTTTTCGATCATAAAAAGGCGGCTGGGAGAAAATTCTTAGTAGCAGGAAACGGAGGTTTTAATTTAACTCATTGTGAAATTCCAGAAGCATTTGCATCAAAATACAATCGACCATATCTGCAAGCAGCATTTCAACAATTTGACAATGAGGAGTGGATTAACTGGTTATCGAAAATAGGCATTGAAACATTTGTTGGTAGTTCAGGGAAAATTTTTCCAGTGAAAGGAATAAAGCCAATCGAAGTTCTTTCCGCATGGATTAAACGAATAGAGGTATTAGGAGGAATTTTCCATTTTTCTCATAAATGGCTTGATTTTAATGAAAAAGAGGTTTTTTTTACTCAAAAAAGCGGCAATATCAGTCATTTGTTTGATTTTTTAGTATTGGCAATGGGAGGTTCTTCATGGAAAAAGACAGGTTCAACAGGTGAATGGAAAAACATCTTGAAATCGAAAGAGGTAGTTTGTAAACCTTTTGAAGCAAGTAATTCCGGATTTGAATTGAAAGATTGGTCTGAAATCTCACTACTTCAAGGCCGCGCCATTAAAAATATCGAAGTCACGTTTAATGCCACGTCAAAAAAAGGAGATATCGTCATTTCCGCGTATGGTATGGAAGGTGCACCCATTTATTTTGTTAACAAAGAATATAGAAAGGATCCACAAGGGTACTTCTCTATTGATTACAAGCCTACAAAAACGCGAGAAGAAATAAGTGCAGTATTAGCAAACGCGAAGAATATAACCAGCGGGTTAAAGAAATTAAATGTATCACCCGTAAGTATTCAATTGATAAAAATGAGAACATCAAAAGAGGAATATTCTTCACCTGGTATTTTGGCAGAAATCATAAAAGGAATGAAATTTCACCCCAGTTCTCTCCGTCCAATAGATGAGGTTATTTCAACGGTTGGAGGGGTTTCGATGGAGGCGATTACCAAAGACTTTGAATTAAAACGACACAATAAAGTATTTGTTTGCGGAGAGATGTTGGATTGGGATGCACCAACAGGTGGTTACTTAATTCAAGGATGTGTTTCGTCTGGATATAAAGTCGCGATGGCCATTTCAACGTTAGGAAAAGGATAATTTTTTATTTTTCTAACTACCATTTATCATTCTATTTAAACCATTCTTAATCTTTTTATGTATATGTTTTAAAATCTTTTTATTTTTGATTCAATGCGAACTTATTTTATTCTTATCTGTGCTTTTCAAAGTTTTCTGTCCCTTGGCCAACAAGTCCTCGAGAAAGATTCTGTAATACTTCGAAAGGAATATTTCGCCACATTTGCTAAAGGAGTTCCAAAAATTGATGCAGATTTAAGTGATGAAGCTTGGAAAGAAGTAAAATCAATTACAGATTTTAAACAATCTTATCCAGTTTATGATATCAATACGAGTCAAAAAACGGATGTGAAAATAATTTTCGACAATACCGCTATATACATTTCAGCTGTCTTGTATGACACACATCCCGACAGTATTGCTAAGCAATTAGGATCGCGTGACAATGATCTGAATTCCGACCAATTCCGACTTGTATTTGACACCTATAATACGCAGCAAGATGCTTTTGATTTTACCGTAATGGCATCTGGGGTTCAGAAAGATAGTCGTTTTTCGGATGGTAATTTTAACGCTGTTTGGGAAAGTAAAACAAAAATCACCAATGAAGGCTGGATCGTAGAAATTAGAATTCCTTATTCTGCACTCCGTTTTCCCTCCAGCGAAGAACATGTTTGGGGATTTCAAATTACACGGAAAACAATTCGAAATGGTGAATTTGATCAATGGGCTTTAACTCCAAGAGGAGTTAGTAATCCGCTGAAATATTGGGGTATCTTAAAAGGAATAAATAAAATTAAGGCACCTATTCGTTTGTCGCTTACTCCTTTTATCACAGGAGTTGGTTCGCATTACCCAGCAAATATACCTGGTGAAAGTAACCTGACGCAAAAAATTGTCGGGGGAATGGATTTAAAGTATGGTTTAAATGAATCGTATACCTTAGATGTTAGTTTACTGCCTGATTTCTCTCAGGTACAAAGTGATAATTTAGTGAAAAATTTAGGATCGCTTGAGGTTCAGTACAATGAGCAACGTCCCTTTTTTCAAGAAAATACAGATTTGTTTAGTAAAGGCGACTTATTTTATTCTAGACGAATAGGAAGGAAACCTGCTAATTATTATGCTGTTTATGCTAATTTGAAACCAGGAGAAACAGTAGTCTCCAATCCAACCAATGCGAAATTACTGAATATTGCTAAAATATCTGGACGATCAAAGAAAGGACTGGGAATTGGTATTATGAATGCTGTGTTGGATAATACATATGCCATTGTTCGTGATTCTTTGGGAAATGATCGTAAAGTGCTGACCGAACCCTTTTCAAATTATAATATATCTGTGATCGATAAACAATTAAAGCATAGTTCAAATATCTATTTAATTAACACGAATGTCACGAGAAACCAAGGATATACGATTTCAAATGTGACGGGTATCGGTGGGTCATTAAATAATAAAACGAACACCTATGTTTTATTTGGAAATAGTGCTATGACCAATGTTTTAAATACGGATTCTGTTAGCCATAGCTACAAAAATATTTTAGGAACAGGTTATAATATAGGTTTCGCGAAAAGTAGCGGTAAATTTACTTTTGATATATCTTCTACAGGAATTAGTCCAAAATTTGATAATAATGACATGGGAATCACCCGTGAAAGAAACTTTATTATAAATCAATTAAATGTCGGATTTAATCAATATGTTCCTTTTAAACGGTATATTAATGCGGGAGCAGGAGTCAATTTTTCACATCAAATAAATTATACAACGCACACCCTTAACCAAATTCAAATGGGAGGAGGGGCGAATGCAACATTTAAAAATTTCGTAGGTTTGAACTACCAATTTAATGTGTCACCATTAGGAGAGGTTGATTATTATGAACCAAGAACAGCTGATAGATATTTTAGGAGAACACCGAATATTTTTAATTCTATTGATTATAGTTCTGACTATAGAAAAAAACTATCCTATACATTAAATGCATTTGGAGGAACGACTAGCCTTGTTTCTAAATCAATAGGATACAATCCGTTTTTTGGGTTTGGATTTGGTCCAAAAATTCGTGTCAACGACAAATTAACTATTAATGTCAATGGTTCGTATTATGAAGATGATAAGGACAGAGGTTTTGTCGCAAATGATACAAGCGGGGACATTATTTTTGGTGTTAGATATTTGAAACAAATTTCCTATGATTTTACAGTTCGTTATTTATTTAGAAACAATTTATCTTTGAGTTTTATTGGAAGACATTACTGGGTGAGAGGCAGGTATGTAAGTTATCACAACTTATCTCCTGACGGTTTGCTCTTAGATGATACAAAGTATTCAACTAGCCACGATTTCAACTACAATGCGTTTAACTTAAACATGCTTTTTGAGTGGCAATTTGCTCCTGGAAGTTTTGCCACCCTATCTTGGAAAAACACTATAAATAGTGATAGTCAAGTAATAATAAATAGTTTTGGAAAAAATTTATCAGGTACATTAGCGGCAGACCAATTGAATACCATTTCTTTAAAAGTAGTGTACTTTTTCGATTTTTTATATTTACGTAAAAAGAATTTAGCAAACGTACTTTAAGTAGATTTTTCGAGTCATTAAGTTCAAGCCATGCCTAAAGAGATGATCTATAATTTGTTTTAGAAGGCTAAATTGTTATTTTTGTACTAACTAATTTTTTAAACATTGTTAGATTTAATTTTAAAAGGTATCGTCACTGGATTTATCTTGAGTATCATGATTGGTCCAGCGTTTTTTGTTTTGCTAGAAACAAGCATTCGAAAGGGAGTGCGATCTGCGATTGCATTTGATATTGGTGTCTTATTTAGTGATTTTATTTATATCCTAATTGCGTATGTTTTTTATTCTCAAGTAGCAAGTTTGACAGGGGAAGGAAAAAACAATGAAAATGCAAAAATGGTTGGAGGGATACTTTTTATTATTTATGGATTTGTTACGTTTTTTAAGAAGCTCAAGGCGCCGCAAGTGGATGATGAAGGAAATATAATTCAAAATCAGAAGGACTATTTTCTCCTTTTTTTAAAAGGGTTTTTGTTAAATTTTGCTAATCCTTTTGTGATTTTTTATTGGTTCAGTGTCATGACTCTTGCGTCAAAGCAATCTCAATCGACCATTAGTGGAGGTGACTCAACCCCCATTATGTATTTTATCGCTGTAATGTTAATTACTTTCTTTTCTTTTGATCTTTTAAAGATCATCGGAGCAAAAAAATTACGACCACTTGTAACGGATAATTTGTTGAAAGCATTTAATCAATTAACAGGAATTGTATTTCTTGGTTTTGGTCTCTTTTTAATCATAAAGATTGTTTTGGAAAAGCAGTAACTTTAGTGGAAAGCGAGCATTATATTCTTAAATTTTACTTTGTATGTTGAAATATTTAAAAATTATATCTTTTATCATTCCGGTTACTTTGTTTTCTCAAATAAACCCTGTAAACCTTTCTAAACCTGATTTTACTTATTGGGATTTCGAGAAAAAAGTAATTCAATCCACCGGTTCTTACTACGTTGATTTTTTAGGCGCAGGAAAAGAGAAACATGGAGAATGGATGTATTATGATCGATTTGGTAAGATTGAAGAAAAAAGAAATTATTTCAGGGGAGATTTGAACGGCAAAGCAGTAATGTATTACGCCAATGGTAAATTGAAACAAGAAGGTTATTTTAAAAGGGTAAAAAAAGAAAATTTAGAGACGTATGTTTCTCTTCAAGATAGTGTTTACCGTGAATGGTATGAAACAGGAAAATTGGAAGAAGAAGGAATGTTTAAGTTGGATCGTCAAATAGGTATATGGAAATATTATTATTTAGATGGTCGTGAAAAATCCCATGAGGAAGTTATTGATAGCGTCACCTTTATTAGATCATTTTGGATTTCTGATTCAATTCATACACAAACGATTAAAGATGGGAATGGAGAAATGGTCACTTTTCATACCACAGGGTCGATAAAAGAATTATACAATTATAAAAATGGTCGTCCAGATGGTCCTTTTGAAGATCATAGCGTTTATGGATACGTCACTTTACTTGGTTCCTTTAAAGAAGGAGAGAAGGACGGAGAATGGAAATATTACTATTATACGGGAGATCTTGAAAAAACGAGTAATTATAAGAAAGGCGTTTTAAATGGAAAGTATGCCTATTACTATGATAAAAATCGAATCAATGTTTTAGGAAATTATCTAAATGGTAAAAAAGACGGTACATGGAAATGGTACACAAATACGGGGTCGCCAGATATGGAGGGTTCGTTTGTGAAAGATTTGCAACATGGCGAATGGACCTATTGGTATCCAACAGGAGAAAAATCATACGTCGCTCATTATGTCACTAATTTAAAATCTGGCGAATGGACTTATTGGTACAAAGATGGAACTGTATTTAAAAAAGGAGGGTTTTTGAATGACCTGAAAGATGGAAAATGGCAAACATGGTACGAAAATGGAGTATTGCTGATGGACGGAATTTATCTTGCAGGAAAAGAAGAAGGTGAATGGCTAAATTATTGGGACAATGGAAAAGTAAAAAATTCTGTTTTTTTCAAAAAAGGAGAAATGAATGGAGAATGGAAATCATTTTATTTGTCAGGTCACCAAAAACTGATTGGAAAATATAAAGCTAATTACAAATCGGGCGCTTGGATGAGTTATTATGACAATGGTCAACCGAAAGATTTAATAACCTATAAAGTCATTGAAAAAAAATCACAAGTTGAATATGGATATATGAAAAACCATACAGTAAAGGAAAGTGTGATGGATGGACATTCTCAATCATACTCCAACAAAGATTATAAATTGACAGAAGAGGGGAATTACAAAAACGGAAAAAAAGAAGGTGTTTGGAAAGATTATTTCCCTGGAGGTAAAATGGCTGCTGTGGTTACGAATTACAAAAATGGGGAACTTGATGGCGTTATGCAAGAATTTGACCGCAGTGGTAAAATAATTTCGGAAACCAATTATTCAAAAGGACTTAAGGATGGGAAATTTACCGTTTACAATTCCGATGGGAAAGCGGTTGTACAAAAAGTGTTTAGTAATGGAGCTGAAGTTAGACAATCAAGATTTTAAAAGTCGACACCAGAAAATCATCATTTTCAAGTTTTTTAAAAATAGAATAATACGCCTAAAAACAAGGTCTTGAATAATAAATTAAGAAACTAAATTAGAGTGTAAAATTATAGATGTAAAAGAGTCATTATTGTTTTTTCAATAACAACAGAAAAATAAGAGTGTTCTAAATATTGAATTTTGTCTTGAACAGATTGCAACGTATCCTCTTCAAAAACAGCACAGTGAAATTGTGCAATGATTCTTCCTTCATCAAAGTTTTCATTCACATAATGAATCGTAATACCTGTTTCTTTTTCTTTATTTTTCAATACAGATTCATGAACATGCTTTCCGTACATGCCTTTTCCACCATATTTTGGAAGTAGGGCAGGGTGAACATTTATAATTTTATCAGAATAACTCACAAGTAATTGTTCCGGTATTTTCCGAAGATATCCTGCGAGAATAATAAAATCAACACCTTCATCTAAACATATTTTTGATAAAAATTGACCGTCAGACACTTCATCATTACTGAAAACATGTACTTTCACCCCTTTTTTTTGAGCCGCTTCAACAATTGGTGCGTCTTTTTTATTGGATAAAACAAACGCGACTTCAATGGAGGGATGAAATGAAAAATAATCGATGATTTTTAAAGCATTAGACCCACTTCCAGAAGCAAATAACGCAAGTTTTATTTTTACCATAAAGCAAAGTTAGAAAGTATAGTTATATATAGCTTCATGAATGCAGACTTTTTTTAAGCCCTTTTAAGCGAACTGCCAAAATGATTAAGTTTCGCATAGTGCACATAAAATAATATGTTGGAAAATTTAAATCAAACATCTATGCTAATTTTTCAACTATAGCAATCAAAGTAAAGCATTCATTTTTGTTTTTTAGATCATCAATCCCTCAAAAAAGGAGATAATTGAATGATTCTTTTCGTTAAAATTCAATTTATCCGGAAGAAATTTTATTTTTTTTAAAAAAATCGACAATCAACATTGCTTAAGATATTGTTGTTTATCCCTTTAAGAATGTACGTATTCAACTTCTTCCAAAGATCTTTTATAGGAATAGTTGATAATAATATGAGTAATAATTTTGTTTTTCGCTTCAAATTTTTTTTCTTTGTGGCTTATAATTCATTAAAAAAATTAGAAATGTCTGAAATCAAAACGAAAGTAATATCTATTATAGTAGATAAATTAGGAGTTGAAGAGAGCGAAGTAACAAACGAAGCAAGCTTCACAAATGACCTAGGCGCAGATTCTCTTGATACAGTTGAATTGATTATGGAATTTGAGAAAGAATTCAATATTGCTATTCCAGATGATCAAGCAGAAAACATCCAAACTGTTGGTGATGCTGTTTCTTACATCGAAGAGCACAAAAACTAAGAAAAAATTATTGCTGAACAAAGTTATTCTGTATGGAATTAAAGAGAGTTGTTGTAACGGGGTTAGGTGCACTTACACCAATTGGAAATACTGTTGCTGAATATTGGGAATCATTAATTCAGGGTAAAAGCGGTGCTGCTGTTGTGAAACAATTCGATGCAACTTTGTTCAAAACACATTTTGCTTGTGAAGTAAAGGATTTCAATGTGGAAGACTTTATTGAACGGAAAGAAGCAAGAAAACTAGATCAATTTTCCCAGTATGCCATGGTTTCTGCTGCAGAAGCTATGGCTGACTCTGGGTTAATGGAATCCAATCCCAACTTAGATCGAATAGGAGTTATTTGGGGGTCAGGAATAGGTGGTTTAAAAACATTTCAAGACGAAGCAGAAAACTTCTTTGCAGGTGATGGAAATCCAAAATTCAATCCTTTCTTTATCCCTAAAATGATTGCAGACATTGCTGCAGGGCACATTTCTATTAAATATGGTTTAAGGGGTCCAAATTATGTTACCGTTTCTGCATGTGCATCCGCTACCAATGCGATTATAGATGCCTATAATTATATACGGTTAGGAAAAGCTGATGCTTTTGTTACAGGTGGATCAGAAGCAGCGATTAATCAAATGGGTCTAGGTGGATTTAATGCTTTAAGAGCACTTTCTACTCGTAATGACTCTCCGGAAACGGCTTCAAGACCCTTCGATTTAGATCGAGATGGTTTTGTTTTAGGAGAAGGGGCAGGAGCAATAATTCTGGAGGAATATGAGCATGCTGTAAAAAGAGGTGCTACGATTTATGCAGAAATTGCAGGTGGTGGTATGGCCGGAGATGCGTATCATATGACTGCGCCACATCCTGAAGGATTAGGAGCAAGAAATACAATGATTGCTGCGCTGGAAGACGCAGAAATGAATCCTACTGAAGTTGATTATATTAATGTGCATGGCACTTCAACGCCACTTGGAGATGTTGCTGAAGTGAAAGCTATTGAAGATGTTTTTGGAGAACATGCCTACAAAATCAATATTAGTTCTACTAAATCGATGACTGGCCACCTATTAGGCGCTGCTGGAGCGATTGAAGCAATTGCTTGTATTTTAGCTGTAAAAAACGACATCATCCCACCAACAATTAATCATTTTACAGATGACCCGGCTTTTGATAGTAAATTGAATTTCACCTTTAACATTGCACAAAAAAGGATTGTGAATGTTGCTTTATCAAATACGTTTGGTTTTGGCGGACACAATACAAGTGTTATTGTTAAGAAATTCAAAGGGTAATTGTTTAGGCTTAGTTCATTCTTTCCTGAACGGAAAACAAAGAATGAAAAATATCTAACAAAGTTTATCTTTAAACGTTTTGGTTATTCCCCAAAAAACATTTCTTATTTTATTCAGGCAATTACGCATAAATCTTTAAGTAATAATAATCAATCTGAATGCTCAAACGAACGTTTGGAATTTCTGGGAGATTCGATTTTAGATGCGGTTGTTGCTGAATACGTATATACAAGGTTTCCAGATGATGATGAGGGATATTTAACCAAAATTAAATCCAAATTAGTAAGTAGAAAAACACTTTCTGCAATTGCTGAGGAAATGGAACTGCGCGAAATTATTCGTTATCAAAGAGGAAGAACAATCAACCTGAATACACTTGAAGGGAATGCATTTGAAGCCATAATGGGAGCAATATACTTAGACAGCGGCTATGAGGCTGTTAAAAAGGTTATAAATAAGCATGTTTTCAAAAAATACGTTGATTTGAATCGTGTGCTGGAAGAAGAAATAGATTTTAAGTCAAAACTATTTATTTGGAGTCAAAAAAAGCAATTCAAATTAGACTTTATTGTTATTTCTGAAGAAAAAAATGGAGAAAACTGGACGTATACAGTTTTAGCAACGGTCAATGAAAATAGCTATGGACGTGGAACCGGAACCTCAAAGAAAATAGCTGAACAAGCTGCGTCAAAAGAAACGTTGGAATTGATAGGAGAAGTGTAACTTATATCCTGACAAATAATCAAACCATCACCAGTTGTTGAATATCATTCAAGCGATCAAATCCTTTTTTCAAATTGTTGACATCACTATAAATAATTCTTAATCGATCATTGGCTTCACTGAATGTGCAATCTTTTGGATTTTTCTGAATGTAATTCAATACTGCGGTAAATATCGGAGATTCATAATAGACAGATTGTGGATTGGAGATAAAATAGCCAATCATTTTTCCACCTTTCAACACTAGTTTTTCTAATCCTAAATCTTGTGCTAGCCAGCGTAATTTGAAAGATAAAATCAATTCTTTTACTTCACGCGGTAAAGGTCCAAAACGGTCAATTAAAGATTCGGAAAATTTGTTCAATGCTTCTTCATTTTCTAGGTTGTCCATTTCTTGATACAAGCTCAATCGTTCAGCAACATTATTAACGTAATCATCCGGGATACGAACTTCTAAATCTGTTTCTAGAACACAGTCTTTCACGAAAGACGTCATTGAATCTGTATTTCGTTCGGCAAATAAATCCTTAAACTCAGCTTCTCTTAATTCTTCCATTGCTTCGTTTAGGATTTTTTGATACATCTCAAATCCTATTTCTGAAATAAATCCACTTTGTTCGCCGCCTAACATATTTCCCGCTCCTCGAATATCTAAATCTTTCATGGCAATATTGAAGCCTGCCCCTAAGTCTGAGAATTGGACTAATGCTTCTAGTCTTTTCCTAGCTTCAGATGTAATTACGCTAAATTTCGGGGAAACTAAATAGCAAAATCCCTTTTTATTGGAACGACCAACTCGACCGCGAAGCTGATGTAAATCACTCAGCCCAAAATTATGAGCATCATTAATTATGATTGTATTTGCATTTGAAATATCAATTCCTGATTCAATAATTGTTGTTGCAATAAGTATATCATATTCATGATTAATGAAATCAAACATGACCTTTTCCAATTGTTTTCCATCCATTTGCCCATGTCCAATTCCGATGCGAACACCCGGACACAAACGTTGTAACATTCCAGATATTTCTTTGATATTCGCTAGTCGATTATTCACAAAAAACACTTGTCCTCCGCGACTTACTTCATATGCAACGGCATCACGAATCACATCTTCGTTGAATTGAATTATTTCTGTTAAAACAGGTTGTCGATTGGGAGGAGGTGTATTTATTAAACTTAAGTCGCGGGCTCCCATCAATGAAAACTGCAGTGTTCTTGGAATTGGCGTTGCTGTCAGCGTCAAAGTATCTACCGTTGCACGCATCGTTTTCAATTTATCTTTGACGGAGACCCCAAACTTTTGTTCCTCATCGATGATCATCAAACCTAAATCCTTGAATTTTACTTTTTCAGAAACGATAGCATGTGTTCCAACCAAAATGTCAATTTCCCCAGAAGCCAATTTTTTTAATGTTTCCGTCACTTGTTTCGCCGATTTGAAACGATTAATAAAATCAACTTTACATGGAAAATCGTTTAAGCGCGCGGAGAAACTTCTGTAATGTTGCATTGATAAAATAGTCGTTGGAACCAAAATCGCCACTTGTTTACTGTCAGCAACGGCTTTAAATGCTGCACGAACGGCTAATTCTGTTTTTCCAAAACCAACATCTCCACAAATCAAACGGTCCATTGGTGTAGACGATTCCATATCTTCTTTTATCGCTTGTGTACTTTTCACCTGGTCGGGAGTGTCTTCGTACATAAATGAAGCCTCTAATTCATTTTGAAGGTAAGAATCAGGAGAAAATGAGAATCCAGGTTGACTTTTCCGCTTGGCATATAATTGAATTAAATCAAAGGCTAATTCTTTAATTTTCGTTTTCGTTTTCGTTTTAAGTGCCGTCCAAGTCTGAGACCCTAACTTATTCATTTTCGGTGCAATTCCATCTTTTCCAGTAAATTTCGAAATACGATGTAAGGAATGAATACCAACATATAATACGTCACCATCTTTGTATAGTAGTCGAATCGCTTCTTGGGGTTTTCCATTCACATCGATTGTTTGAAGTCCAGAAAATTGCCCTACTCCGTGATCTATATGTGTCACATAATCTCCTTTTTGAAGATTATAAATTTCTTTTAACGTAAATGCCTGTTTGGCTTGCGTAAATCCTTCTTTTAGTTTAAAACGATGATACCGTTCGAACAATTGATGATCTGTGTAACAAACTATTTTTAAAGTAGGATCGATGAATCCTTCGTGCAAAGCAAAAGGTATCGGAATGAATTCAACATCTCCTCCAATATCTTCAAATATTTGCAATAACCGTTCAATTTGCTTGGGTTGATTTGAAAATATTAAATTGGTAAATCCTGCCTTTTTTCGATGAATCAAATCCGTCCGAAGTAAGTCAAAATTCTTATTAAAACTAGGTTGTGGTTGAAATGAAAACTTTTCCTCTAGAGTTGCTTTAAAATGATAGACAGGCCCCCATTCTATGACAGATAAGTCGTTGAGATCGGCTTTAAAATTTGTTGGGTGCATATACAATTCACTCGGAATAGCTGGTTTTATTACTCCTTGGAAAGCATCGTACCCTTTCACAGCTTTTTCATATTCCTGTTCAAGAACACCCAGGATTTGATCATACGATGAAAGCCAAAGGGTAGTCATTTTACCAATAAATTCTAGGAAAGTACCGTTTATGGTATGTGACATTTTCCCTTGAATATTCGGGATAATATTAAAATGATGGTGTTTATGAATAGAAAGTTGCGTACTTGCATCAAACGTTCGGATGGTTTCCACTTCATCTCCAAAAAATTCAATTCTAAAAGGGTGATCGTTTGAGAATGAAAAGACATCAACAATTCCACCACGAATTGAAAATTGCCCAGGTTCATAAACGAATTCAACTCGGTCGAAGTGGTATTCTAGCAATAATTCATTCATAAAGTCTATAGAATACGTTTTCCCAACTTGCACCTTCAACGTATTGCTCGTTAAATTTACTTTGGTGGGAACACGTTCAAACAATGCTTGCGGATAGGTGACAATCCAAGCATTTTTACCGTTGTTTAATTTTTCTAAAACTTGAGCTCGAGCAACAACGTTTGCATTGTCTATTTCTTCAAATTGATAAGGTACGCGGTAAGAAGCTGGATAAAACAAAACATTGCTTCCACTTGGAAATAAGTTCTCTAAATCATTCAGAAAATAGGCAGCTTCTTCTTTGTCGTTTAAAATGAAAAGATGATGGCCAGGAACTTGCTGACATAATGCGGCCGAACACAATGCTTTTGACGCACCTACTAACCCACTCCAATGAATGCGAGAACCAACAATTTGTAACTCACTAGCCGTCGAATCAATCGCGGGCAATTTTGTAAATAGTTGTAAAAGCTCTTTCGTATCCATTAGAAAAGGTTGATATTGATCTTCAGGTTGAGGTTGAGGATAAGATTGAGATTTAGTGCTTAAACTTAACCTCAATCTTAAACTAATTTATTTCTCAACTGAACTTGCCGCCTCAATCAACTGCACTACTCTTTCTACCATTAATTTAGAACCAATGATAAAAGGAATTCGTTGATGAAGTTTTTCGGGTTTAATATCTAGCACTCTTTTTCTTCCTGTGGTAGCTAATCCACCTGCTTGTTCCGCGATGAAAGCCAATGGATTACATTCATAGATCAAACGCAATCTTCCTTCTGGATGAGAAGGTGTATCTGGATAAATATAAATTCCTCCTTTGATCAAACTTCTATGAAAATCTGCAACCAATGAACCGATGTATCTTCCAGAATACGGACGATTTGTAGCTGCATCAGTATCTTGACAATACGAAATATACTCTTGAATTCCTTTTTCTGCTACTTTGATGTTTCCTTCGTTCATTGCATATTGTCTACCAATTTCTGGCATTTTCATGTTTGGATGAGATAGGCAATATTCACCAATTGAAGGGTCTAATGTAAATCCATTTACTCCTGACCCTGTTGAATACACCAACATGGTAGAAGAACCATATAATACATAGCCAGCAGCAACTTGCGCGTCGCCGTTTTGAAGCATATCTGCCTCCGTTGCTAATTTATCTCTTTGACTTACTCTTTTGTAAATTGAAAAAATAGTACCAATAGAAACGTTTACATCAATGTTTGAAGAACCATCCAATGGATCAAATAAAACGACATATTTACCATGTTTAGAAGCATCACTTGTAAAAGCAACGAAGTCATCGTTTTCTTCAGATGCAATTCCACATACTTCACCTCCAGCTTCAAACATCTTAATAAATTGGTTATCAGCGACAACATCCAATTTTTGTTGATCTTCACCCTGCACGTTTACTTCACCTTGAGCACCTTGAATAGCGTCCACTAAACCTGCTCTTCGAACATCTCTCGCAACAATTTTTGAAGCAACTGAAATGTCGTTTAAAAGGCGAGTTAATTCTCCTGTAGCACCATCAAATTCGTGCTCACGTTTCATTATAAATTCGCCTAGGGTGATAACTTTTGACATAGTATTTGATTTTTATACAAATATAAGGTAGAATTTTGATTTTTGATCTTTGACATTGGATCATTCATGATATATTTTCATCTATATTTTCAGTTTCAACATCAAAAATCAGTAATTTTACTCTATGAAATATAGAATTTTAACCAAGCAGGAAATGGAGATCTTTGACGAAGATTTTAAGCATTTCCTTATCACCAATGGAGTTAAAAATGAAGAATGGCTTGCAATGAATCAGTCGGATATCGAAAAAGCGACAACTTTGGTTGAATTATTTTCAGATACTGTATTGCACAAAGTGTATGAAAAAATAGAATTTATCGAATTTCGAAGTCCGGATGCCTGCATGATTTTTCGCTGCTTGCCGGAAGGAATGGAATTAATTTCATTAAACAAAAAACAGGGAAGTTCAGATTTATCAACGCCTGAAACGATCCATGAAGCACTTTCAAAATCACCTGAAGAATTATCTATTTTTAAAAGTGAGAAGACGTATTCTATATCCAGAGAGGAAGAAATGCATGAATTATTTGAAAAAGGTTGTTTTGTGTCTTCTCAAGAATTTTGGAATGCATTACAAGTGTTAGTACTTTAATGATTAAATAGTGAGTCTCTTCCTATTTATTTATTACTTTTAGGCATCAATAAAAATTTAATTACTATTTAAAATGAAAAAAATACTTTCAATATTCGCAGTATCTGTGCTAACATTTGTAAATATTTCTGCTCAACTGCAAACGCCAAGAAAAAGCCCATTTTCTAAAATTGAGCAAAGAATCGGATTAACAGATATAAAAATAGAATATTCTCGCCCTAGTAAAAATGAGCGTGTCGTTTTTGGCGATGTTGTTCCGATGGATTCTATTTGGAGAACGGGTGCGAATGAAAACACAAAATTTACAACGAGTGATAACATAATTTTTGGAAATGACACATTAGCAGCAGGAACCTACGCGGTTTTCACCAGACCTGGGAAAGAGGCTTGGGAAATTTTATTTTACGGGGATGTAACCAATTGGGGCACGCCTGATGTGTGGGATAACAAGAAAGTAATTTTAAAAACGAAAGCAAAAGTATCTGCATTGACAAGCGTAGTTGAAACTTTTTCTATTTCTATTGATGATTTGAAATCAGAATCTGCCAATTTGAATTTTACGTGGGATAAAACGATTGCTTCGGTGAATTTTAAAGTACCTACTGGAGAAAAAGTGATGTCGAATATTAAAAAAGTGATGGATGGGCCATCAGCGAATGATTATTATGCTTCAGCCAATTACTATTTTACTGAGAAAAAAGATGTAAAGCAAGCATTGATTTGGGCAACAAAAGCGGTTGAACTAAAAGGGGATGATGCGTATTGGATGCTTCGATTAAAAGCATTAATTCAAGCTGATTTAGGAGATAAAAAGGGAGCTATTGAAACAGCACGTAAATCTATTATCGCAGCTGAAAAAGAGAAAGATCAGCACTATGTCGACATGAATAAAATGTCTATCGAAGAGTGGGGTAAAAAATAAGAAATGCCAGAATTAAAAGAGAGATTAATAGATCGTTTTGGAGAGTTAAATGTAGCAGATGTGAATGTGGTGGAAGGAGAAATTCCGTTATTTCGGATACACATTAATTCGAACCCACCAATTAATTTATTAATGACCAATGGACTAAGTGATTTTTTTATGTCAGTTCCTGATCCTGAAAAAGGTAGGGAATACAATGAAATTTATTTTTGTTTACCTAGTTATTGGGATTTAGATGCGCTAGAGAATCCAACGATGAATTGGGTGTATTATTGGATGCAGCGAATGGTTAGACATGTAAAAGAAAAAAATTCATGGTTTGGACCTGGTCACACAATGGCATGTGGAAATCCATTTCAAAATTTATCTTCAACGATGAAATCAAATCATTTTTTCCTAAACAATCCAATGTTATTGAAGGAAGAGTTACTTCCTATGGAAATGGATGAGAAGACAGTCTATTTTTTAGCGATTATTCCAATTTTTGAAGATGAAATGGATTACAAACAAGGAAAGGGCACGCAGAAATTGATAAAAAAGTTAGAAATCAACGGAGTTACCGAAAAATTAGATGATTATAGATGTACGGTGTTAAGTCGAAAGTGGAGTTTTATAAATCGTTAAAGTAAGCAGGATTATTATCGATAGATTTTCTCCCGATAATAATCCCAAATATCTATTTCTTTGCCACTAAGCAGTAACAGACAATATACCTTTTTTAATCAGTAATTTTCCGATTTGCACAGCATTCGTAGCAGCTCCTTTTCGCAAGTTATCGGCAACTATCCACATGTTGAGTGAGTTTGGCTGAGATTCATCGCGACGTATTCTTCCAACAAAAACATCATCTTTTCCTTCTGCATATTTTGCCATTGGATAGTTGTTCGTAGTGGGATCATCTTTCAATGTAATTCCTTCTGTATCGTGCAGGATTTTTCGAATGTCTGCTAGATCAAAATCAATTTCAAATTCAACATTTACAGCTTCAGAATGGCCCCCGACAACTGGAACTCGAACTGCAGTAGCTGTTACGTGAATCGTTGGGTCAAGAATCTTTTTTGTTTCATTCGTTAATTTCATTTCTTCCTTTGTATAGCCATTATCTTCAAAGCTGTCGCAATGTGGAATACAATTTTTGTCAATTGGATACGCATAGGCCATTTCACCTTGAATTCCATTTCGCTCATTTTCCATTTGTTCAACTGCTTTCACCCCAGTACCTGTAATGGATTGGTAGGTAGAAACAACCACTCGTTTAATTTTGTATTTTTTATGTAAAGGGGCAAGAGCCAAAAGTAGCTGAACTGTGCTGCAGTTTGGGTTCGCAATTATTTTGTCAGCAGGTGTTAATAAATCTCCATTAATCTCTGGAATAATTAGTTTTTTTGTTGGATCCATTCTCCACGCTGAAGAATTATCAATGACCGTTGTGCCTACTTCAGCAAATTTTGGAGCCCAAAGTAAGGAGGTTTCTCCCCCAGCAGAAAAAATAGCTACATCTGGTTTCATAGATACTGCCGTTTCAAGACTAACAACTGGATATGAAATACCATCGTATTCAATTTGCTTTCCCACTGATTTTTCAGAAGCCACTGGAATCAATTCCTTTATAGGAAAATTTTGTTCACGTAAAACTTGTAGAAGGACATTCCCAACCATACCTGTAGCACCAACAACAGCAACTTTCATAATCAATCATTTATAATTTACACGAAATTAATCTATTTTTAGTCGATATTTGAGCTTTCCCACCGATTTTTAAATTTTTTATTTAGCACCTACCTCGACTCCAAATTTAAGATATTTGGAGGTACAAGTATCCTAGTCGTCATGTTTCCTATTTTTCTTACTTATTTTGGCAAGATTGATGCCATGATGATGTCCGTTATATTGTCTTTTGTTTTAGGTTTCTTATTTGGTAAAACGAAATAGTTTTATTATTATTTTAGTTGCAACTATAATTATAGTATATTTGCGTCAAAATTAATAAGTATGAGATTTTTTTTCTTGATTGCCATCTTTTCACCTATTTTTGGAAGCAGATCTCAAGTAATTGAGCAATTCACGGATGGAGATTTTACGAACAATCCTGCTTGGTCTGGAACGGATTTGGATTTTAGTATAAATGCGGCTCAACAACTTCAATTAACATCCAGTGTTGTTGGAACTTCATTTTTAACAACGTCTAATGAATTGAGCTCTCTAGACACAAAAGAATGGCACTTTTGGATTAAAATGGCATTTTCACCCTCTGCTAATAATTTTGCAAAAGTTTTCTTAACTTCTACTAGTAGCGATTTAATGATTAATCCTGATGGATTTTATTTACAATTTGGCGAAGCCGGATCTTTAGACGCTATTCGATTATGTAAGCAGTTAGGGGGAATTAGCACTGAAATTTGCTCAGGAATTCCTGGACAAATTGCGAATAGTTTTGACCTTGGTGTAAAAGTGATCCGGGATAATTTTGGAAACTGGAATTTATTCGTTGATTCCAACGGGGGAGAAAATTATAATTCAAGTAGCTCTGGAGTAGATAATACCTCCATTATTGGAGGTGTTTCAGGTGTTATAGCAACCTATACCTTGAGTAATTCCAATAAATTTTATTTTGATAATTTTTATTTCGGAGATATACTTGTTGATCATGTTGCGCCTATCGCAATTTCTGTAAATGTTATCGATCAGAATAAAATCGATGTATTTTTTGATGAGGTACTTGATAGTATTTCGGCTCAATTAAGTGGGAATTATTTTTGCACTCCAACCATCGAAGTAACATCCGTTTTACAAGATAGTATCAACCCTAAATTGGTTCATCTTTTCTTAGGTGCGAATTTTTTAAATGGACAAACGTATTCAATTACGTCCTTTAATGTTAGTGATTTAGTTGGAAATATATCCCCGGAACAAGTGCTTATTTTTACGTACATGGTCGCCGAAAATGTTAATTTGGGAGATGTGATTTTGACTGAATTTATGGCAGATCCAACACCAGTGCAAGGTTTACCAGAAATTGAATATATTGAAATCTACAATAGAAGTGATAAGTATTTTAATGTGTTGGGATGGAAGATTGGAGATTCCTCATCAGATGGAACCATACAGGAAAAATGGCTAAGGCCGGGAGAATATCTTATTTTATGTGCCGTTTCTTCACTAGTAGAATATTCAAATGGTGTTGGAGTCACGTCTTTTCCAAGTTTAAATAACGCCGGGGATGATATTGTGTTAAAGAACAATGAAGGAAAAGTGGTGGACAAAATAGCGTATACGGACAGTTGGTACAAAGATGATTTAAAGCAGGATGGGGGATATGCAATCGAGAGAAAAAATATACATTTGCTTTGCTCTTCAGAATCCAATTGGACAGCAAGCAACGCCATCATTGGCGGTACACCTGCTTTCGTCAATTCAGTGAATGACAACACTGCTGACATTAATAAACCACAACTAGAGGAACTTGTAGCTTTCTTTCCAAACATATTAGAAATTACGTTTAATGAAGGAATGGATTCCGCTTCTCTTTCCAATTCACTCCTTTATTCGCCTGATTTAACGATTCAAAGTTCACTCATTTCAAGTCCATTTCCTCAAACTATGACTATTCAATTCAACGAAAATTTTACAAAGAGTAAGGAATATGAAATACTATTGAATACCGTTTCTGACTGCTCTTTGAATACCACGAATTTAACGGGTAAATTTTCATTAGCTGAAACCCCAATTGCAGGAGATGTTATTATCAATGAAATTCTTTCCGACCCAATTACTGGAGGTTCCGATTTCATTGAAGTTTTAAATAGATCAGATAAAACAATCAATTTATCTAATTTTAGTTTTGGAAATTGTCAAAATGGAATTGTGTCCAATGTTAAATTAATAGAAACCAGCAAAAATTTGAAAGCAGGAGAGATTATGGTTATTACAGAGGATACACTTTTTCTAAAAAACAATTATTTTTCTACTGTTGCTGGGAGGTTAATTCAAAGTGATTTACCAAATTACAACATTGATTCGGGTTCTGTATATCTGCTATATGAAGATACGATAATTGACAAAGTGTCTTATTTGGAAAAATGGCAATTCAAATTACTAGAAAATTCAAAAGGTAAATCGTTAGAAAGGATTGATCCAAACAGTAATTCAAATTCTGAAACTAATTGGCATACGGCTGCTGAGACTGTTCAATTTGCTACACCAGGAGGAAAAAATTCGCAAATGTTTGAGAGTGAATCAAACGGAAATTTTGATTTTATGAGTAAAACCATTTCTCCAGATAATGATGGTTTTGAAGATGTATTAATTGTAAAATACAAAATGAATAAGCCGGGCATGCTTGGTACCTTCACCATTTTTGATGATCAAGGGAGATTAGTAAACACTGTTTTTAAAAACGAATTGTTAGCTACAGAAGGAACTTTTACATGGGATGGCGTTGCGGATACGAATTTTAAAGCTGAGATTGGGGCTTATGTGTGTTTTTTGGAAGCTTTTGAAGTAAATGGGGGTAATTTATTTAAAAAAACAAAAGCTTTTTTTGTTGTTGGTAAATTATAAAGAAATATCATTTAGGTATTTTTGTTTTTGAAACCAATCTATTTGTATTTTTGTTCAAAAAACAGGAAAAAGATGATTCAACCAGGATCGGCAGGGTGGATAAATAAATATTTTGATTTAGTTGAGAAACAAGTAATTCAGTTGGAAGTTAACCGTCCAGAAGAGTTAGGAGTTGATCACTTTTTACATCTTACTTTTGGACATACAGGAATTATTTTTGGATACCCAAATTCGTTAATTTTCGCTAAAAACCTAGACACATCGAAGTGGACTGTTGAAGAAAATCTTAAAATGTTACTTTTTGAGTCGCATTTGCTCGTTTTTCTATTAAAAAATGAAAAATCTGCGAATATTAAAGAAGATTTTATTAATTCATTACTTGTATTTTACGGGAAACATAATTCATATTCCATTACTAAAATTTTCACCTTCTTCTTAAAAGAGTCAAATGTTGAAAAATTAGAAAATATACTTGTAAAGAGATTAGAAATAAAAATGAAATTGCTCGATAATAAACTATGGGTTAATTATTTGAGTAACGTTTTTGTTTATCTAGATGTTATTCTTTTTCATGATAATCTGAAAGGTAAAAAAAGAGGAGATTTTTCAAATTATTCAGATTTAGCGATGGATTCTTTGACCGCAATTTCAATTTCTGCCTTTTCAGATGGAGTAGTAGAAGATCAGGAAAAATCAATGTTTAACATCTTTTTAGCGTCAGCCAATTTACCAGATAAAAAGCGTGATTTAGTTATAAAACAGCTGAAAACAGGTGCAACAATTCAAGATTTATCTCCTTCGATTCAAAAAAATTGGTTATTTAAACGATTTATTTTGGATATTTCTGCGTTAACTATTTTAGCTAATTTAGAAGCTGTGCCTGAAGAAAAGTTATTTCTAACTAGCTTTTGTGAATTTTTAGAAATACCCGCAAAAGAGTTAGATGAAACACTTGTGATGGTTGGTTCATTTGTCCTAAACAACAATAAGAAAGTTCCCTTTTTAAAGAATTCATCCTCTTATGAGAAAATGTTTAGTAGTTTTTCTCGACGTTGGATAAAAGTATTGGGAAGGAGTAAAGATAAGTTAGGCCAAGAAATAAAACAAAGTAAGGAGTTGGTATTCCTTATTAAGAAATCAACCACGAAAGAATTGACAAAAGAAGAAAAGGAAATAGTAAAAGTTCAATTTTTAGATATTGCAAAGTCAATGCCCGCTTTAGCAATTTTCATGTTACCAGGTGGAGCCCTTTTATTGCCTCTTTTGCTAAAAATACTCCCAGATTTATTGCCTTCAGCTTTTAGAGATAATGAGATTGACAAGGAAAAGAAATAATTTTTTCCGCTACATCTGAATTAGCTCGTCCAAAGATTCAAGGCGTTGTCAAAGAAACAGGAATAATTTTCCCATTCATCCATTCATGATTCGTAAGAGCAAAATTGACAATAAATTCTGCCATTTTTTCCGCCGAAACTGGCGCTAGATATCCTGGAAAAGCTTCTTCCAACATTTCTGTTTGCACCGCGCCAAGACACAGACAATTCATTTTCACTTTTGTATCTTTGTGTTCTTCGTAGAACAATTCTGTAAAACTACAAACAGCTGCTTTGGAAGTTGAATAAGCAGTTAAACCGGCAAATTTTACAGTTCCTTGAAAACCTCCCATTGAACTTATGTTTACAATATGTCCTCCATTTTGAAGCATTTTAGGGAGTGCTGCTTGAACAGTTTGCATCACACCGATAACATTTGACTGATAACTAGAAGTAAGATCTTGAGGAGTTAATTCAGTGAATGGTTTGTTGACTAATTTCCCTGCATTATTGACTAAAATATTAATGGATTCAATCGACGAAAAAATTTTTTCAGCTTGTTGGCGAACATTAGAATCCTCTAAATCAAACCCAAAACACTTTACGTTAGTGAGGTGAGAAAATTGTTCCATTCCCTTCGTATTGCGAGAAAGAGCAAGAACAGTATATTCAGGATTAGCCGCAAATTTCTCTACAGTTGCCTTCCCAATCCCTCGACTAGCACCAACAACAACAACAATTTTTTTTTGATTCATGACTAAATACTATTCTTAAAGGATCGACTAAAATTAATTATTTCAAACGCTGAGAAGTTAAAATTTTATTTGATACGGTTACTTCTCGTCAAAACTAATAACAAGTTCTTCACTTGCAGGATGAGCTTGACAAACCAAAACATATCCTTCCGCAACTTCTTCTTCTGTCAATGCATAATTCATCGTCATAGATGCTTTTCCTTGTAAAATTTTTCCTTTGCAAGATGAGCAAACTCCTCCTCGACAAGAATAAGGCGCATCAAAACCAGATTTATCTAGGACATCTAAAATTGCTTTCCCATTTGATTTCAGCTTGAATTCGATTTCTTCACCGTCTAAAATTACTTTCACATTGCTTTCTCCTGAAAAAGTAATATTAGAAGCGGTTGTGTTCGATTTCATTAAAGTTGGGACAGTAAATAACTCATAATGAATTTTTTCTGTTGGAACTCCAAATAATTTTAATGCATCAACACCTGCTTTGATCATTTCCTCTGGCCCGCATAAAAAGAATGCATCTGCTTTTAAAAGCTCTAAATCTTTTTTTATTATTTCAGAAATAGCAGCAGCATCCAATCTCCCCGCCGAATATCCTTCAATGGTTTCTCCACTTAAGTAGAAATCAGTTTGAACATGTGAGAAGTTTTTGATTTCATTGTGAAAAAGAATCGAATTTTGGGTTCTATTTCCATAAAACAATTTCATTTTACCATTTGATGATGCTAATGCTTTGGCTA